>QKAN01000042.1 GCA_003246365.1 Clostridia bacterium | reverse complement strand
GAAAGCTCCGGCGGCACTGTGCGCATGAAGTATTCCAACTCGCCGTCCTGCATCAGCCGCGGCAGGAACGATTCGTTGATTTGGCGATAGAATCGCACTATGATGTCCGTAAACGTATCAACGTCCGGCACGCCTGGCAATGCGGAAACTTCTTGTAATAGCTGCGTCTGCGCGTCCTGATCAAACTCCATGATGACTTCAAACAAGAGCCGCTCCTTGGACTCGTAAAACAGATAGAACGTTCCTTTGGGAATTCCGACGCGCTTGACCAGTTCATCAATGGTCGTCTTGCGGATACCGTAAGTCGCAAGGCATTTTGCCGCCTCCGCCTTCAACCGCTCCCTGATATATGCGCGTTCGCTTTCCGATAGTGTCTTTGGCATCAAACCAGATCCTTTTTGACTATTTTGTCTTTTATAGTCATTATAATACTCTCGCACGGTTTGTCAATCAAAAAGCGCGCAGTATCCTGCGCGCTTTTCTGCGTTACTCACGTTGTTCTGTTTTTTCCGCCTCTTCCGGTTCAATCTGTGTCTGCGCGGCCACCGGCAGTTGCGGCATCTTTTTGCGCTTTTTGCGCCGCTTCTTCTCCGCCCAGGGTTTGAGATACAGCAGCACCATCGCCGCGATGACGATCACGATGAATGCGATTAGGAGGAGGATGACCGGATCGGTCGTTTGCTGTTCAGGTTCCGCGGTTGGCACGGGAGAGGCAGTTGGCCTCGGCATTGGTGTCGGCCAAGGTGTCTCAGTCGGTCTTGGTGTCACGATCGGCTTCGGCGTGTTCGTCGGCACCGGCGTAGTGTTGATCGTAGTCTCAGCCCAAGTATTGATCTGGTCGGCGGGCATTATGGTCAGTCTCTGCCGCACCCAGCTTGCGACGGTCGAACGCGTCCACTCGAACTCAAACTCGCCCGAGCAGTAGATCTTCTCAACAGAGTCTTCATCGAGAATCTGCCCGACGTCCTCCGGCGGGTTGCCCAGAAAGTAGACGTTTGTTGCGTGCGAGATCGCCGGGTAGCCGAAGTCGTAGTCGCTGCCGGAGAGGATAACGGTGTAGACGGAAGAGAGGTCGAAGCTTTTTTCTGTTTTCTTGTGCGGATTGACGATGTATCCTCTATCGCGATAAAAGACAGTAAACGTCAATTTCTCAGGTATCCTGAATAAGGAAATTTTGCATCCATCAAATATTCTATTTCCGACTTGCTGTAAAGAGTCAGGTAGAATGACTTGTTTTAGGTTGTAACATCCATTGAAAGCCTGCTCACCGATTGATTTGATGCCTTCTGGGAAGTTGATATACATTAGTTCTGAACACCCGCGAAAAGCGAACGCTTCAATTTTTGTTAACCCTGCGTGCAATAAAACTTGTTTCATTTGTTCGCATCGAGAAAATGCGTCCGTTCCAATTTCCTTTACCGTTTGAGGTATCTCGATATACTGGATAGCACAGCTTTCAAATGCACTTTTACCGATCCTTTCTAGTCCATCGGATAAAGAAACCTTGCCCAACGAAATGCAATCTGAGAAAGTACCTGCCTTAATTTCTTGAATTGATTCTGGTAAATAAACACTCTCCAGATTCGAACAGTCCGAAAAGGCATCTTCATCAATTTCCCTAAGTGATTCCGGAAGTTGAATAGAAGTCAGATTCCTCTTGTAAAAAGCCCTGCAATTGATTTTTTCAACTCCTTCCGGAACAACAACATTCGTGACCCTCATTTCAGATAAAACAAGTTCATTCGACTGCGTGTTGATCAATAATCCATTGGCAACACAAAAGACAGGGTTCCCTTCTTCAACTATAATCTCAGAGGGAAAGAGTCCATTGAAGCCATGATCCTCATAATATATATTGCCATATCTATCCCGATCGATGATGTCCTGCGGGCCAAAGAAATCTTCGGTAGGCAAATCATATGGTAACTTATATATGCGAAAGTTCTTCACATCCCTGCCGATGATCAATTTCCAAACGGTATCCTCAAACCCAACCTTCAGACAATTCACCCAGCCTTGGTCGCTTTCGATCTTCATCACTCCGTCGGCGCTGATGCTCCATCCGTCGCCGGATTGCGCATAGTTCACTTCCTCCGCATATGTTATAATCGGACTAGAAAGAATGACTAATATAACTATCACTAACAAGGAAAAACTTGCATTACTTCGTATTTTTCTCAACATTCTCATAAAGCATATCCTCCGTTGGTCTGTTTACCTGTACTAAATCTGATCCGGTTCCATCTCCATAGCTAGTATATATTCGTAAAGGTGTGACGCGGACTGTCCCTGACCACTCCAGCATATAGCCCCCTTCTAAATAGATCGCAGTATGTACTGTTTCGCCTTGCTCATTCTCCCAGTAAAGAAGGTCACCAGGTTGCAGATCATCGAGGTTTGGCACGCTGTCAGTAATGGACTTCTCCCAGACAACTTCCTTGCTAGTTCTATTTCTCTGGTATTCAGCTTTGTTCCCGATTCCATACTTCCCTAACTCATAATCAATTTCTGAATACCCAAGTTTCACGAGACCTTGGCAGTCTAGTCCTTTTGGATTTGTACCGACCAACTTTAGTGCATTCATTGCGGCTTGCGCTTTCAACGAATCATCGTAAGGGGCGATAAGTGCTCCTATCACTATATTACTCGTAACAACACCTTTATTATTTGTAATCGGTATCGGTTTAAAGCAAGCATCATACATCTTCAGCATTGCACGGTCATAGTATTCTTTATATTCCCCAACTTTAGCAGTCCCATTTCACAATGCATTTTGGTAATTCTCTAGCTCCTCAGAATATATTTGTTGTTTGTATAGTAACATTTTCGCAGAGATTTCCTCCTGCTTTGGATCATTTGTGTGTAGCGCTCCGTAGTTTTCGATCGCCTCCCTACATTGCTCGCTTACAACATCCGTTTGCATTGTTCCGAGCTCTGGAATCATCTTTCTGTCATCGGATATCATATCTATAAATACAGGATATGGGTCTCCGTTTGCCGATCTTGTATTCGAGTAAAGAACCCTTAACGTTTTGTCAAACACGCTATTCTTCTCTGCATCCGTAAGAGTGCCGAGAACAGATTTTTTAGTCAGTTCCTTTTTTACAAGATCAAGAATGTCTTCTTGCTCCGCTGTTAAGTTTGAAAGATCAATGTAACTATTCTCCAGATATTCATTGAATTCATTCATGGTATCAGTTTGTCTCGCCATCGCGTCATTCTATTTTCGTTCTATTTCTTTAAACGTCCCTCCAGTAAACTGAATCGGCACCCCGGTGTCGGATGCAGTATCCGTATAACCTCGCGTACGTGCACCATTCTTAGCAAGAGGCCCCCCCGAACGCAGAGGCGCGCTCACTGCCTCTCCAATCGAGTAAACGCCCCTATCCAAAGGAACAGGTTTTTCTGCCAATGGTTCTCCGTACAACTTATTCCGAAGGATTCTTTCAAATGCTTCCTTTGCTCGTTCTTGTTCTTTTCTTTCCTCATACCCTTCATCTACGGTATTTCGATCTTCAACAAGTATAATCTTTTTCCCTGGCTCGGTTTTTCCGTAATTAACCAGTGTGGTTGTTGGCGTGAATTTACTTTCAGCATCCTTCAGTCTATCCTCAACCCGATCAGTCCTTGATTTCAAAGTGGTTTCATTACTTGTTAAATCTCCGTGATCCCTTGTGCTACCAAGTACGGATTGCTCTGTGCTACTGTTAAGTACCCCTGCCTTCTCCCTCGCTTTATAAACCGCGGAGAGCAATGTGTCGCTGTCGAGAATCTTCTTCGTAAATAGATTGTTTTTCATGTTTTTACCCCTTTCTTGTGGTAAAAACAGCATATGCTACAAACATAGTGAAAAATTACGATAATTTCGAGATTTGGAAATTCTTATAATTCTGAAAGTCGCATAGAAGTCGAACTCGTTTCATTATACCGAACAATCGTTTTGAATGCACGCTCTAATTTTGTAGAAAAAAGACGAAACACAATGTGTTTCGTCTTCTTAATAGTCTGGCTTTTTTTGATTTATGTGCCGATTATACGCCTTTCAGGCTATCCTTGAGCTCCAGAACCTTTCGCTCAATTGTCGAAATCGTCTCCAAAAACACCTCGTCCGGCTGTCCTGTCGGGTCGGCAAGTCCCCAATCTTCGCGCCGCTCGGCAGGCAGATACGGGCATTGCACGCCGCATCCCATCGTGATGACTACGTCGATGGGCGGAAGCTCGGCGACAAGTTTGGAGCGTTGGGTCAGCTCCATATCCACGCCGTAGCGCGCCTTCATAAGGCGCACCGCATCGGGATTGATGCGCGGTTTTAGCTCCGTGCCCGCAGAATAACTCTCGAACACATCGCCCGCGAGCAGTTTGCCCAGCGCCTCGGCGATCTGGCTGCGGCAGGAGTTATGCGTGCAGATAAATGCGACTTTCTTCATGATTATCGTACCCCTCTTCTGTATCAGCCGTTCTATTTCGCCTCTTGTGCGTCGTTGAGAGCGATGATTTCCTCTCGCCCCACCTGCCCTATCACACGGTCGGTCACCCACGCGATTAGCGGGATGCCGACGAGGCTCAGCCCGAGCCGCACCAGTGTGAACACAGGTCCCATGCTCGCCGCTTCAAACGCGAGCATCGGAATTTTTGTCGTCGACCATGCGCCGATGAAGATCAGCACGTTGGTAAAGCTCGTACCTTTTTTGATCATCACGGCCGCAAACGGAAACGCCGCATACAGCGGCCCCGCGGCGGCGGAACCCAGCAGGAACGCGATCAGCACGCCCTTGAAGCCGGAGCCCTTGCCGGTGTATTTGATCATCGTTGCGCGATCCACCCAAACGTCCAGTAGACCCAGCAGGATGAAGATCGGCGGCAGCACGGAGAGCATCTCCTTAAAGCTGTCAATCGTGTTGTTGAGCGCAATTTTGCCGAGATCCGGCAGCACGAGCCCCGTGACCACACCAGCGATCAGAAGCAGGAAGAACGCGCCGTAGCGTTTGAGAAACGGCTTCTTCTGCCCCATCGACTGGTTTGGCATCTTGCCTTCGGCTTTTGCCGCCTGTTCCGGCGACTGTGCCGCGCCGTTTTGCATTTGTTTCATCTGTTCGTTCATCCCAATGCCACCCCCATCACAACCGCTACGACCAGAGAAAACACAAACGCAGATGCGTTTCTCGCAATGGTTGCCTTCATGCCAAACGTCTTTTTCTCAACCGGAATTGTGATGATGCCAACCATCATCAGCGTGGAGACGAACGCCGCAAGCTGCATATACCCGGCTCCGCTCTTGAGCAGCGCCGCAGCCAGCGGGAACGCGACAAAACCCGGCATTAGCGTGACCGAGCCAATCAGCGCCGCGCCAAGAATGCCCAATACTCCACTTTCGGAACCGAGCAGCGTTTGGATGGTCTCCGGCTTAAAGATAGCGAGCGCAAACGCAAGGATCAAAAAGACCGTCAGCAGCTGCGGCAGAATGTTTTCAAACGCCTTCCAGGCCTTCATCAGCGCGGCTTTCGTCTTCTTGCGATCCTTGAAAAAAGAGACCGCGAGGCCGACGATCGCCAGCGCATACAGGATATAGGTAAACAATGCTCTTTCCTCCGTCTTTAATCTTACAGATGTTGTTTCAGCAAACGCATAACGTCCTGCTGGGTCAGCGCACGGCCAACGGAAACGACCTTGTCGTCGATGACCAGCGCGGGCGTGCTCATTACGCCGTATTTCGCTATCTCGGCATAGTCTGTCACGTGACCCACAGACAGATTTGCGTTCAGATCGTCAAGCGCACGCAGGATGGCCTGCTCCAGCGCGCGGCACTTCGGGCAGCCCGCGCCGAGCACGAGTATGCGCGGCGTCTGCGCGGGCATCTCGTTCTGTTCCGCTTTCAAGTCGT
>QKAN01000175.1 GCA_003246365.1 Clostridia bacterium | reverse complement strand
GTATTGTTGCTTGTTCCATATCTTCACCAGCTTTCTTATCTTATTTACTTTTATTCCATTATACTCCTGAGGTTTTTATTCGATCAAGTCAAGTCCGCTAAACACTTATTTTACCTTTGCGTGATAAACATGATACGACTAAAAAAGGTAGCATATTGTCATATTCGCTTAATCTACGTTGCTTAGTTGTCCTGCTTCTGTTCAATCTCCGCTTCCTGCGAGTCATCGTTCGATTTTGCGTCCGTCAGCGCCGCGTTGATTTTGCGCACGCGCTCGAGGTCCATTTTTACTTCAGCGCGGTCATAGGTTACAAACCCGTTAATTTCCTGCTCCACATCGGACAGTTGCGTGTAAACAGTCGCAGATAGCCCCTTTGCTTTTGCGGGAATGATTTCCCGCTCGTATAGCCGCTCATACGCGCCTGTCAACGCTTCTTTCGTTGCAAAGCGTTTATATCCGAACTCTTTGGGGTTAAACGTATGCCCTTCCACACGATGACTATATCCGCCAAACTCACTCAATACAACTGCGCGGCCGAGCCTGTCTTTCTGAAAACGGTACGGCTTGAAATATACGTGCAGACTTTTCACGTCTCCGCCCTTTTGATCGTGCCAACCGCTTGCGTGATCGATTGTTCTTGTCGTGTCTATCGCGCGAATCGCTTCTACCGCTTTGAGCGCGTCAAACTGCCCCCAGCCTTCGTTAAACGGCACCCACATCGCAATGCAGGGGCAATTATATAAGAGCGACACAGTTTCGTTCAGCTCGCGAATATACGCTTCCCGTCCGCGCACTTCTTCGCGCGCAAAATAGGCATAGTCACCATCGTCATGCGAATTGCCAAGAATCAGCGGCAGCGTAATCGCATCTTTTCTATATTGCCCTCCGCCGTTCACCATATCCTGCCAAACGAGCATACCCATCCTGTCGCAGTGATAATACCACCGCATCGGTTCAATTTTTATATGTTTGCGCAGCATGTTGAATCCCATTGATTTCATCAAATCAATGTCGTATATCATCGCTTCGTCACTCGGCGCAGTGTATAAGCCGTCCGGCCAATATCCCTGATCCAGCACACCATTGTGAAAATATGGCTTATCATTCAGATTAAGCCGCGGCGTTCCTTCTTCATCATTCTCAACCGAGAATTTTCGCATCGCAAAATAGCTCTCAACATAATCGTGCTCAAAAGAGAACGAAATATCATATAGCTTGGGCTGTTCCGGACTCCAGGGCGTAAATCCCGCCATTGAAAGGCGCACCGGAATTCCGCTGATAAACGGCGTTTCCGACGCGAGCAGTTTTACAGAACCTTCCCCGCCGCAGTTTGTCCAAACGGTAACCTCAACCTCTTCCTGATCATACCGTGGAGTGATGCGCAAAAACTCGACGTGCCGCTTCGGAACGCGTTCGAGCCAGACTGTCTGCCAGATGCCGCTCTGCGCGGTATACCAAATACCGCCGGGCTTTTCGCTTTGTTTGCCGCGTGACCAGCATGATGTGTCCGATTCATCCCTGACGCGAACGATCAGTTCATTCGGAATACCGGAAACCAGCGCATCCGTAAGCACAACCGAAAACGGCAGATAGCCGCCCGCGTGATGCTGCAACGTCATGCCGTTGAGGCGAACCTCAGCAAACTGATCAACCGCGCCAAAATGGAGAATAAGGTCTTCGGTATTCGTGTCATATCCCAGCGGCGCTTCTATCTGACGCCGATACCATAGGCATTCGTTCGGCTTTAGCGATCGACCAACGCCGGACAGCTCGCTTTCCGGAGAAAAAGGAACCACAATCTCGCCGTCAAATCGATCCGGCGGAACCTGCGCGGTCACGCTCGTGATGCCGTATTCCCAAACTCCATTCAATATTTCACAGTTACTCCTGCGAAACTGGGGTCTTGGATACTCCAGCAAAACTTTCTCTTTATCGAGGGCTGCGCCCCATTTTGTCAACATAGTCTGTCCTCCGTAATATATCCCAATTCAAAAGTAGAACTTAGCGCATATTGCTCTTATTCTTCGCGAATGCTGGATTTATCAATTTGAATTACCGCATAGTATGTGCCTTCCAATGCGCGAACGCGTTCCATTACCATTTGTCTTACGGATTCATCCGACATGGAAAACTCAAACGGTACGACCAGATCAAACACAAGATTGGTATGAGTCGGGCCCGGTACTACCCGGAAATCATGCAAACTTAATCTTGTGTCAATTCCGGCAAGTATCTCTTGCGTTTCAGTGCGCAAACGGTTTGTCTCCGCGTTGTTTGTTTCAATTGGATCCATATGAATAACCGCTTCGCAACCGCACTCTTCCTGCAATTTCTTCTCGAGATTATCCACAGCATCGTGCAGATGAATCATATCCCCGTCCGCCGGCACTTCGGCATGCAGGGAAACCATCACTCGTCCCGGGCCGTAATCATGCACAACAAGATCGTGCACGCCAACAATGCCCGCCTGCTCCATAACGATTTGTTCAATTCGCTCAACAAATTCCCGTTCCGGCGGTTGCCCTAATAGTGGGCTGATCGTTTCCTTCGCGGCATTCACACCCGTGTATAAAATGAACAATGCAACGGCAAGACCGGCCCATCCGTCAATCATCCAGCCTGTCCATTTTGTCACAAGCATCGAAATGAGTACAACGCTCGTTGCCGTTACGTCGGAAAAGCTATCCAGCGCAGTTGCACGCATCGTTGCGGAATCAATTTTTTTGCCGATACTCCGGTTATAAAAAAACATGTATAGCTTTATCAAAATGGACGCGATCAATACCCCCGCAGCCAGATAAGAAAATGTCACCGGTTCAGGTGTGATAATCTTTTGAACGGATGACTTTGCCAGCTCAAACCCCATCATCAGGATCGCAACAGAAACGATAAGTCCGGCGATATATTCGAACCGTCCGTGGCCGAAGGGATGCTCCTTGTCCGCTTTTGCATCGGAAAGACGAAATCCGACCAGAGCGATAACTGAGCTTCCGGCATCGGATAAGTTGTTAAACGCGTCTGCGGTAATGCCGATGCTACCTGTGAGCGTTCCAGAAATAATCTTGCCGATAAAAAGCAGTATGTTAAAACAAATACCGACTGCGCCGCAAAGAACCCCATAGCGCAAGCGAACAGTCGGGTGTGAATAGTCATTGTAATTTTTGATAAACAACTTGGAAAGAAGCGAGATCATGGCTGCCTCCAAAAGGCGCGTTATGTCCGCATTGATTTGCGTTGCACCATAGATTATTTGATGGATAGAAGTTCAGAAATGCGACGGCATACTTTTTTATGCCGCCGCATTTTCGTTTGCGTTTGTTGTAAATCGAATCTCAGATGATCTGTTACTCTACGACGACGTCCGAATCCGCGTTTTTCTTGACGCTTTCGATGCCGCCGATAGCGGATGCTTTTGCCGAATAACCTTCGGAAGCGAGGATCGGTTCGCCGTTCTTGGCGCGCAGGCGGAAACGGAATTCGCCAGCTTTGTCTTTGTAGAGTTCAAAGACCGGGTTTGTCAAATTCTTCCAGCCTTCAACCGTTTGATCTTCAAGTTTCGCGATCGGAGCATTCTTCTTTACGCTGTCAATGCCGTTTTTTGCTGCTGCTTCAGAGGAATATGATTCCGACTTGCCAATCGGCTCGCCGTTGGCTGCTTTTAGTACAAAATACGGACCAGCTTTACCCTGTTTAATAACATATTTTCCCATAGCTTTCAGCCTCCGTTTTTTGTTACCATACCATTTTTATGGGTAAAAAGCAAGCATACGGGAATTTCTGACGCATTGTGATGCCGATTGTTCACAATCCAATCGATTGTACTTTTATTGTGTTTTTTGATCCATTTCCGAAATCTATTTGGGATATGACTCAATGCTCAAAAAATAACAGATTTTATGTTTTTAAATAAATTTGAACAAATTTTGAACAAAACCACATATTTCTACGCTGTATGGTAGAAAAGACTTGCCTTTTCCGTTATTCTTCGCTATTATGGCGTTATGGCGCACTGCTTAAGACCGTAACGGCACGAATTGCCGAACTATTGTGCGGAGTGTAGACCGATGACAATGACTGAAAAGCTCGACGAGCTTATGGCGGAACGGGGCATTAACAAGTCCCAGCTTTCCCGTCTTTCCGGCATTCCCTACATGACAATCGTCAACTTTTACGAAAAAGGCACGGAGAATATCAAGCGTTCTACGCTGGTGAAACTCTCGCGCTATTTTGAGGTTACAGTAGATTATCTGATTATTGATGAGGAAACCCGCCGGGCATATCCGAGCGTATCGCCAAAGTCTGGCACTATCACCGCTCTGCCTACCTCTATTGTAAAACCACGTATCTATCGTGCCCTTAAGGGGTACCCGCTTCTGGACGATCAAAATGTCGCCTGTTACGACGAAGTCCCGCAGAGTATCCGTTGCGATTTTACAATGCGTTTCTCAGGCGACAGCATGAAAAAACTGAACATTAACGATGGCGACATCGTATATGCAAATATGTCGGACGACGTACGCAGCCATGAAGTTGCGGTTGTCGTTCTCGATGGTTCTCTGACGCTACGCCGTGTGTATAAAAACGACAATCAAATCGTACTGATGGCTGAAAATCCCGCGTTCGCGCCCGTCGTTATGCGCGCTGGCTCCAATATGCGAATTTTAGGAAAAGCGGTTGCTTTTCTAAATCCGAACGCAATGGAAAGTCCTTTTTAATCTACAAGAATATCGAATTTTTCGTTTGTATATTTAATGCAATAATCTTTGTTTATAAAATCAGACGCCCTCATACGAAGGCGTCTGATTTTATTTATTCTTGTTGTTGATATTTTTTAGCTGATTTTTACGCAAACGATCTGCGGTGCTTTTCCGCTGCCGCCCTTACCGCGTGTACCGACAACAAGCATGTTGTTGAACACCGCAGGTGTCGAGTCGATTCGGCTGCCAAGGTCAAGACTATTTAGCTGGATGCCGCTGGAAGCGTCATACATTGTTATATATCCGCCGCGGTCACACTGGATTAAATAAGCTTTCCCCTGTTCATCATAAACAACGACTGGGCTTGCCCAATAATCGTTTGTTTGCTCAATCGACCAGACGATGTTTCCCGTCGATTTGTCGTATGCAACAATTCTTCCGCCTATAGAATATCCGCCACCGGAGTTCTGCTGCGGAAGTACTTCTGTCGTTGCGTCTGTTGTTTCGCTTTCAGCCGTTGCTTCCGGATCAGGCGTTTCGCTCGATTCTGTCGTCGTTGCTCCGTTGGACAGCGCAGCGAGACTAAAGGAATAGATAACAAGGTCGCTGATTTGTCCCTGTCCTACGTGCGGCGTTGCAACAATGCCGCCGCTCGCGCTTGAATCTCCGGTAGAACATATCCAGCGTTTTTCCCAAATGATCGCGCCGGTGAGACCGTTGATCTTCCGCTGATAGCTATAGCCGAATCCCTCCGGCAAATCGCTACCAGTACTGCGCACCTGCGACCCCGTGTAGAGATAAATCGTGTTATCGTCGTAACTCTCTTCCACAACGACGGATGAATCACTTTCGTCCGTTACGTCGACAACATATTTGATCGCCATCGTGTTCAGGTCTACGCACTGCAGCCTTCCACCGTTATCTGTAAAAAAGGCGTAATTTCGGAAAGCGGAAACCGAGCTTTCGATTCCGTACCAGCGTGCGCCGGTCGCATCGCTTTTAGAATAGCCCGTGCCCTCATAGCGCGATTTAATCAGTCCATCCGGATCAATGGATACCGTGCCTGCCGAAACATCAAACTGTGCATTTAGTTTCACGGTGTAGAAAATGCCGTTCTCCCCGCCATACACGAGGGTATCGTCCGATATCATCGGGCTTCCGTCGTATGCCTGCCAAATGCGTCTTGCGAACCAGTCAAATCCACCAAATTGGCCAATTTGTTCGCCGGTGATCAGTGAGTAAACGCGCACATAGGCGGCAGCGTTATTCTGATCGTTTTCAACAGGAATTCCCTGGCCGACATATAGCAGCGGATATCCACGCGGATCAACACAGGACGTACCTTTTTGAACGATTCCGGTGTTAATCGCGTCTCTTGTCGCTTCACCGGTTTCAAGATCAAGGAAATAAATGTTTCCGTCCATCGCAGGATAGATTACTTCTGTCAGATCGGTTCCCGCGTCTTTATAAGTTTGTTTTACATTCATGACCGCAACGGTCGCCGCAGGCCACTGCACAATTAACGGCTGGCCTGTCCAGCCTGTTCCGCTCCAGTTTCCGAGTGCGCCTATGGTTTTTGACCACTGTTGCCGCAACCGTTTGTCCGAAATTGACACGGTTCCATAGGCAAACGTATTGCGATAATTGTTGCCGCCAAATGTCGTTATACCCGGCAACACACTGTATTCCGTGTCCCTCGGAAAACTGACTTCTTCGCTGCGGCGAAAGCTAGAAACATCCTTGCCATCTACCTTGATATCGTTGGAAAAACCAAAACTGGATGGATTCGCGCTGTCCGCCCGCGTCACGGTAACATCGTCAGGAAGTGCGGGCTTTGGCGTCGCCGTTGGCGCAACCGTAGCGGTCGGCACGGGGGTCGCTTCCAACAGCGCTTGTTTGTCGCCCTGTACTTTCTTAACCAGCAATAGTGCGATGATAATCGTTCCCATGACCGCGACTAAAATGAGAAAGAACCGCGGCTGCATGCGGATACGTTTTTTTCTTCTTCTTGCCATTGTTCTCCCTCCTTACTGTTCATCTTGGCCGATCATTCCAGTTATCAGCTGATTTTTACGCCCCAAATCTTCATGCCGCGCGTACCGAATACAATCATGTTTCCGTAAACGGCAGGAGACGCTTCAATGTTTTTCTCCGCGTCAAACGTGCTTAGCAACGTTCCGGTTTCTCCATCTAACAAAAATACTTTTCCGCCCGTGTCGCTGCCTTCGCAAACAACAATATAGGCGTTGCCTTCCGCGTCATAAACCGCAACAGGAGAACTCCATGTGTATTTCTCCATATTATAGGTCCAGACGACAGCGCCCGTCGTCTTGTTCAGCGCAAGGAGTATGCCTCCATCTTCGGTTGGTGTTCTGGCAAAGGGAATGATCACGAGGTCCGAAATATTCTTCTGGCCGAGCAATGCGGTCGCCTGAATACCGCCGGAAACGCCGCTCTTCGTGTTAACCGTCTCGCTGTGCTGCCAGACGATTTCACCCGTAATCGCGTTTATCTTATAGAAAGATACGCTGCCCACCTTGTCGGCATCCGCTGTGAAGTGCAGCGAAGAGCCGATATAGATATAAGCTGTTCGATTGTCAAAGTCGGTCTCCAAAACCGGTGAACCATTCGTATCGTCTTTGATATCTTGTGCCCACACCATGGACATTGTATTCAGATTGATGCACTGTAAAAATCCGTCGTTCGTACCAAGATATCCATATTCCCCGAGTGTCGCAATACTTGTTTCATATCCGAGCCAGAACAGATTCGTGCTGCTCTCCGGATAGGTTGAGCGCGTGCCAACATAACGCATCTTGACCACTTCGCTCGGATTCATTGTTAACTCGCCTGTCGTCTCGTCAAACGTGGTGTTCAGCTTAATCGTATATAGAATACCGTTTTCACCCGGATAAATCAGCGTATCGGTATCCGCATCCACCAACGGAGAACTGTCGTATGCATGCCAATCGCGCAACGCAAACTCGTCGTTTTGTTTTCCGAATTCGTAAAGCCGCGTAAAGTCAATCAGCGAATACGCCATTGCGCGGGATTTCTCGGCATCGTCTTCATACATATCACCCGATCCAAGATATAGAATCGGATATCCACGCGGGTCGAGCGATCCGGCGCCTTTAAACGGCATACCGATGTTAAGTTTGTCGCGCGTTTGTTCGCCTGTTTCAAGATCGAGGAAATAGACGTTGCCGTCCATCGTTGCGAGAATGACTTCGACAAGGCCTTCCTTCTGTTTAGCCCAGTCATACATATTCATAAGCTGTTTGATGTTATCCGGCCACTGCACAATCAGAGGCTGACCAACCCAACCACTGCCTGTCCATGTTCTGCCTTCTTCATAACCGATGCCGCGTTGTAATTCTCCGGTATCGATCGACCAGATTCCAGTCAATTTTTTGCTCGTAACGCTCGCCGCACCAAAGGCAGCATTGTCGCGATAGTTGTTGCCGCGGAACGTAACGATACCCGTTACGTCCGAATATGTTTCATCCGGCAAAAACTCAATCGGATCTTCCCTTTGGTAGCTGTCAACCTGCGTGCCGTTCACCTCTACAGCTGTCGTCAGGCCAAATACGCTCGGCTGTGTGCTGTCAACTGCGTGTGGAATTTCATACGGCGGTGTTGGCGTCGGTGTCGGCGTCGGCGATGGCGTAGGTGTCGGCGATGGCGTAGGTGTTTTAAATAATTCCGAAAATATTCCCGGCTTTGCTGTGGCTTCCACGCTCGCCGTTTCTGTTTGGCTGACATGGAACGCTTTAATCACAACAACAATCATAGCAACGATAACTAGAAAGATTGCAACAAGAAAGAAGAATCTCGGCTGAATGCGGAGACGATATTTCTTTTTCTTCTTCCTTTTCTTTTTCGATCCGCCGGAATAGCTTCCGCCGGAAGAACCGGTGCCTGTGCTGCCGTATGCGCTTCTGCTTGACGTGCTTCTATTTGCGGGCGCATATCCGTTGCCAGAGTTTGTGCGGCTGCTGCTGGACGAGGTGCGCTCGTAACCAGTGTTAGAGCCGGACGCGCTTCTGTTGCCGGAAGGCGATCTTCCCGCGCTGGAATAATCCGTGTTGCCGTAAGAGCGGCTACCAGCGCTATTTGAGCGATTATATCCGGAAGAGGTACCCGAAGTAGACCTGTTTGCGGAGGACGTGCTGCGCCCCGCGCTATACGTTCCTTCTGTTGAACGATCCGCGCTTCGTTGCGTGTTTGGATTCGTACGGTCCGAATCGGGATATTTCCGGTAATTATTGTTGTCCATGACTATCGCCTCCGATGGCAAAAGAGCGCAATATCTCGTTCAACGGGATTTTAAAATTTTTCTTGGCGTTCTTTCGCGATCTATTTCGATGCATATAAAAACACATTCTGACATATTATAGCACTCAATCACGACCATTTTGTTGTTATATTGTAAACAGTTCACTCAATTGCCACAAAATCTAGTGATACCCGGCTCGTACTCTATCCAAATTTCTTGTTGCAGCTATTTTTCATCTGATTCAATTTGATGCTGTAAAAAGGCAAAATATAAGAAAGGATACCGAATATTCGGCATCCTTTCATAATGTTTATCCAGAAAAGAAGGTGAGCTTACTCGGTATCGGTTCCAAATACGCCGGTAAAGAAGCTGCCGACCGCCGAGAAAAACCCTTTGACATCGTCAATCACCTGGCTGGTTACTTCCGTCACCGTGTTTGCGGTTTGCGCGGCTTTTGCGATGCCGACAAGCTGCTCTTGCAGTTGATCAGCGTCCAACCCTTCCAGTTTACGCACCAGAGAAAGCACCTGCTCAATCTGCGCGCTGGTTAGCGCAACATTATACATATCCGCAAGATTCTTTATCTCGGCGCGTACTTCGTCATCCGTCATGCCTTGCGTCTTGTCGAGCATGCTCTTTAATTCATTGATCATCTGGGTCGCGTCGTCGCTTCCAATGTATTCGGCGAGTTCTCCGGTAACAACCAATTCTTCCGCGCCCGCCGCTTTGGCAAGGCTGGAAAGTGAATTGCCCGTAATATCTTCATATGCCTTATATGCTCCGGTCAATGCTCCCGTTCCTGATACCGGGAACGGTGCGCTCACGATAACCTGTGCGTCGGTAATCCCAGCCGTGGTCAACGCGTTGATATACATATCTTCCGTGCAATAGTTAATATTGTGCAGCTCGATGGTCAAGCCTGTCCCTTCTGCCTGCGTTTTAATGTAAATGCAGGATAGCGCAACGCTGCCAATCTTTCCGTCCGGCACGAGGCCTTCCAGATAACTGCGCTCCTCAGCGTTCGTAACCGTAAGTTCGGTAACGCTTCCTTCTTCTATACCAAAATCTTCATAAACCGCTGCCCGTTGACAGTCGGTCAAATCCGCGCCCATAGTAACGCGCTCTTCTTCCTCTCCGTCGTCGGCCAATGCGGCCGGAATAAACAGCGTGAACCCGACCGCAAGGGTCAGCATCGCCGCTAATAGCTTCTTCATGGATATCCCTCCTAACGTAACGCGGCAAGTATAGCACAACAAAACAAGCGCGTCGATGCTGTTTTTATAAACTTTTCGGGTTCGACATGTTTTGTTTTTAATCTTCACAAAGGCACAAATCCAGCTTTTTGCATACGTTTTTATATTGTTTTGTTAAGTAATTCGGCTGTATTTTGTAACTCTTTAATTTTTTGAATTTTTGTTTGAATTGTTAGTTTAAATATTTTAATCACTCAGTTAAACAAAAAAGCGCTTTCAAAGCGAATTGAAAGCGCTTTTCTTCGCATTATAATACGTTTACTCGTCTGTTTGCTCTGTCAAAATCGCAGGCTTGCTTTCTTCCGCGGCTTTTCTCATGTAGCGTTCCGGATCGACATTTGCAAATCCGTATTTGGCATATAACGTATGCGCATCCCGCGTAGCAAGTATTCCGTTAAGTCCGCGCAAAAGTTCATGCGATAGAATCGCTTGAACCATAGCTTTACCAATGCCCTGTCCGCGATAGTTTTCGTCTACCATGACGTCCGCCAACCAGAACATCGTCGCATAATCTGTAACACAGCGGGCAAACGCGATTTGTTCGCCTTCGTTATATACGCCAAAGCACAACGAATTCTGAATCGATTTTTCAATTTTTTCTCTGCTGCGGTCACTCGCCCAATATGAAGAAGCAAGCAATGCGCAAATTCGATCCAGTTGAAGGAGGTCTGGGTCGTCGCTTATAACAAAATCTTTGTATAGAACTTCCATGTTTGTGCTTCCGTCGTTTTACGATTCAAAATAAAGGGTCGTTCCCGTTGGATTTACTTTAATTGCAAAGTGCTACGATCTGATCAATTATTTGCCCGTTTCGATCAGCGTTTGCTTCATCTTTCAGGCTGTGATTCACACCTTCTACGAGAAAATACCGATATCCGCGTTCATCACAAAAATTCGAAAGCTGTCGTCCGGTTAAAAACCGATCCTGCGTGCCGAGAACCATAGCGATTATACTCGCCTCAGGCCGAATCAAAGTGAGCGTTCTATGCAGCGGAGTTAGATACAGGTGTCTCGGATGATGCCCGTAATCCCGTTCCGCATGCGCCGCAAGAATTGTTCCGAGGCTTTTGGAGAGAAATACAACATCGTCATAGTCGTCGAATTGAACGCTAGAAAGTTGCCGTTTTACCGCGCGCTGCGCAACGGCTATTGCTTCCTCCAGCGATTCGATCTCGCGAAACGGGATATGCGAAAAATCGAGTTTGACTACATCATACCCGCGCGCGGCATACTCAGATCCAAGACGTTCAAACAACGCCTCTTTACAGGTGAACCCGGTACCGGGGAAACAGACGGCAATTCCCGACTTCATGCAATCAATCTCTCCTTTACTCTTTCATCCGTCGTTTGTGCCCCTTCATCTTGCAATATCTTTAAATCGAGTGTATCACGACCGAACCGCTCGTGCAAGCGCGGATATGCAATCCTTGTTGTTCCTTAACAATTCTTCGCAGTGTGTTGTAGTGACGTGATATTTCGTTGCTTTCCGGCAACTTAACCTTTGGTTTTTCTAACAAATATACAAGTGAAAAAAAGAGTCGTATATAGATAAGGAAAATTATCGTGAAATACATTGACATTACTACTGCGATTTGGTTTAATTCCGTTTAGTGAATGTAAACTTTAAGTTTAGAGGTGATAGACCGGAATGGAGATCGGCGATAAGATCAAACAGCTGCGTCTTCAGCGCGGTTTAACGCAGGAAGAGTTGGCCTCCAGAACCGAGTTGACCAAAGGGTTCATCTCGCAACTGGAACGCGACCTCGCTTCCCCATCCATAGCAACGCTGATGGATATATTGGAAGCGTTGGGAATAGACGTGGCAGATTTCTTTAAAAAAGCGCCGGATGAGCCAGTTGTATACAGTGCTGAAGAGATGTTCGTCAAAGAAGAGACCGACGGTTATACAATACAGTGGCTTGTCACAAATGCACAAAAAAACGCGTTGGAGCCAATCCTTGTTACCATTCCCGCCGGAACTAGCAGTGCTGAGGATGATCCGCATGAAGGTGAAGAATTTGGCTATGTGCTCGGCGGTAGCGTCATTCTCACGTTGGGCGCAAAGAAATACCGCATCAAAAAAGGCGGCAGTTTTTATTTTCGCCCGACCAGAGTGCATTTTTTATCCAACGGCGGAAAAATAGAAGCGCGCGTTCTCTGGGTCAGCACGCCGCCAAGTTTTTAAAATGATCGCTACATTTACCGAGTAATTTTCGTTCTATCCCTTTTTTATGAAAAATCGTGCGTGTGTTCCAGATGGACAGCACACCGCTGTGTTTTAAGGAGATTGCATGAAGGACAAACACTTAATCGAACTTATCGACGTATCGAAAGCCTACGGCGGAGACGTCGCGCTTTCGCATGTTGATCTTTATATCAAAGATGGCGAGTTCTTAACGCTTCTGGGTCCTTCCGGATGCGGCAAAACAACGATGCTTCGCCTGATCGCCGGTTTTATTATGCCGGACGACGGACGCATCGAAATGGACGGCGTCGATATTGCCAATACCCCTCCGTATCTAAGAAAGGTCAACACCGTATTTCAGAAATATGCGTTGTTTCCGCATCTGAACGTGTTTGACAACATCGCTTTCGGCTTAAAGCTGAAAAATGTTGATAAAGCCGTCATCAAGGAAAAAGTTGAAGCAATGCTTGAGCTCGTCAACCTGAAAGGTTATGGCGCGCGTTATGTAGAACAGCTCTCCGGCGGACAGCAGCAGCGCGTTGCCATCGCGCGCGCTCTGGTCAACGAACCGCAAGTGCTGCTCTTGGACGAGCCGCTCGGCGCGCTGGATTTGAAACTCCGAAAAGAGATGCAGGTTGAGCTGAAAAACATGCAGCAGCGGCTCGGCATTACGTTTATTTACGTCACCCATGATCAGGAAGAAGCGCTCACCATGAGCGACACGATTGTGGTGTTAAAGGACGGCGTCATCCAGCAAATCGGCACGCCGACGGATATCTATAATGAACCGAAGAACCCGTTTGTTGCGGATTTTATCGGAGAAAGTAACATCATCCCCGGCATCATGCTGCAAGATTTCAAAGTGCGCATGAATAACGTGGTCTATGATTGCGTGGACAAAGGATTTGGCAAAAATACCGAAGTTGACGTGGTTGTGCGCCCCGAGGATATCGACATCATACCCGCAGAAAATGCGCGCGTGGTCGGCACCGCCGTCTCCGTCGTGTTCATGGGCGTACATTACGAGGTTGATGTGGACTGTGGCGGCTATGAGTGGGTCATTCAAACAACCGACTATGTAGAACGTGGTCAGGTTGTCGGCATTTCGATCCCAGCCGATGCAATCCATATTATGAAGAAAACCAAACAGACGAACCTCTTCGACGCGGTAGCATATCCGGACGACGAAGAAGTGGAGTTCTGCTCGAATCGTTTCGCCTGCAAGGGACTGGAATCATTCGAAACGAAAGACGATGTGCTCGTCGCCATTGCGCCGGTTGATGTCCAGCTTGTTCCGCCGGAAGATACCGAAGTTACCGGCGTGGTCAAGGCCTGTATGTTCCTTGGCACGCATTATGAAGTTACCGTTACCTGTGACGAGGAAGACTGGATTGCCTATTCGCAAGAGTATATGGAATCCGGTGAAGAAATCGGAATTTCTGTTCCCGCTGATAAGATATTGGTGAGCGCGAATGAAGCGAACTAACGGCAAAAAAGAGCGTCGTATCAAAGGGATGCGCGTCCGCAGAAGTGTATTTGCCTATCCTTATATCGTTTGGATGGCAGTGTTTATCGTTTCCCCTATGCTGCTCATCCTTTATTATGCGTTTTCAAACGATGGCGGGATTACCGCGGAAAACTTACTGCGCGCGGCGGACTGGGACAACATGCGTGTGCTTATAGACAGCGTGCGCTTTGCCCTCTACACCACGATTTTATGTCTGCTGTTGGGGTATCCTGTCGCCTATCTGCTCTCCCGCATGAAAAAGACGACTGCAGCCTTGCTCTCCGTGTTTTTCATCGTGCCGATGTGGATGAATTTCCTTCTCCGCACGTACGCGTGGAAAGTGCTGCTCAGCGCGTTTACGAACATTCTATACACCGAGTCCGCCGTGCTGCTCGGTATGGTATACAACTTTTTACCGTTTATGATTCTGCCGATTTATACCACACTCATTAAGCTCGACCAAAGCTATATTGAAGCGGCGGCGGATCTCGGCGCGAACCCGGCAAAAACCTTTCTGAAAGTCGTGTTTCCGCTCTCCATGCCGGGCATTATCTCTGGCGTCACTATGGTGTTTATTCCAAGCACAACAACGTTCGCCATCTCGCAGTTGCTCGGCGGCGGTAAAACGATGCTCTACGGCGATCTTATTTACATGAAATTCATCACCGAGCAATCCTGGAATGCCGGCAGCGCACTGTCTATCATTCTTCTTGTGTTCGTGCTGATTTCCATGACGTTTATGAAAAAAGCCGAACGTAAAACCAGCGATGAAGGAGGCGGAAGACTATGGTAAACCGCCTGAAAAAATTCTTCTCCGGTACGTATCTGGGACTAATGCTGGTCTTTTTGTACGCGCCAATCCTGATTTTAATTATTTACTCATTTAACCAGAGTAAGACCCTCGGCAATTGGACCGGATTTACGTTTGACTGGTACGCGCAATTGTTCTCCACACCGGAGATTACGGATGCGCTTGTTGTAACGCTGTCCGTTGCGGCAATCTCCTCTATTGTGTCGACCGTGCTCGGTACGCTCGCGGCAATCGGTCTGCACGCCATGAAGCGGCGCGATCGTCTGCTGCTGGAGAATATCTCCCAACTGCCGATGGTCAACCCCGATCTGGTGACGGGTATCTCGTTGATGCTCCTCTTCCTCTTCGTCGGTTTAAAAAACGGTTATGTCCGGCTTTTGATTGCGCATATCACATTCAACCTGCCGTATGTCATTTTCTCTGTTCTGCCGAAACTACGGCAGAGTTCGGATATGCTCTATGAGGCAGCTCTGGATCTCGGCTGTACGCCGATGCAAGCCATTCAAAAGGTTGTCATTCCGGATGTCATGCCGGGCATCGTCTCCGGCCTGATCATGGCGTTTACGCTCTCATTGGATGACTTTGTCATCAGCTTTTTTGCCGGAAACGGCGTAGATAACCTCTCGATGTATATCTACGCCTCCGCGCGGCGCGGTGTCAACCCCGCGCTCTCTACGATTATCTTCGTCCCTGTCGTCACTCTGCTCTTGATCGTCAATCTTAAGAGCATTCGAGAGGAACGAAACGCGGAGCTACAAAACAGGAAAGTCGTCATGAAACGATAGTAAAAACTAAGTTTTATCATATACAAATAGGAGGAAATCTAAAAATGAAAACGCTGAAACGTATCGTATGCCTAGCGCTTGCCCTTGCGCTGTCCCTCTCGCTGTTTGCTTGCGGCGGGAGCAAAAAGGTAACGCTCAACGTGCTCAACTGGGGCGATTACATCGACCCCGCCCTGCTGCGCCAGTTTGAAGACGAAACCGGCATTCAGGTCAAGTACACAACCATGACCAGCAACGAGGAAATGCTCGTTAAGCTGGCTTCTGCGGACAACATATACGATGTCTGCTTCCCGTCGGATTATCTGATTGAAAAGTTGATTGCAGATGATCTTCTGTATGCCATCGACAAAACCAACATCCCCAATCTGAGCAATATCGACCCGCGTTTCCTCGATCTTTCGTTTGATCCGGGCAACGTATACAGCGTGCCGTATATGTGGGGCACCGTCGGTATTCTCTATAACACCACAATGGTAACGGATACCGTCGATAGCTGGAATATCCTCTGGGACGAGAAGTACGCCGGAGAAATCCTGATGTATGACAGCATGCGCGATACCATCGGCATCACACTCAAGAAGCTCGGCTATGATATCAACACCCGAAACGAAGCGGATGTATTGGCGGCGCAGGAAGCGCTCATCGCGCAGAAACCGCTTGTCCGCGCATATCTTACGGATGACATCAAGATGGAGCTGATCAACGGCTCCGCGGCGATGGGCGTCGTTTATTCCGGCGATGCGGTATATTGCATCAGCGAAAATCCCGACCTAGCTTATGCCGTTCCTATGGAAGGCAGCAATGTTTGGTTTGACAACATCATCATACCGAAAACTTCCCAGCACACTGCCGAAGCGGAAGCATTCATCAATTTCCTTTGTGATGCAGATGTCGCCGCGCAGAACTCCGATTACATCGGTTATTCTACACCGAACGCTGCCGCACTTGCGCTGATGGGATCGGACTACATCGACGATCCGACCTATAATCCCCCGCAGGATGTGCTCGACCGCTGCCAGATTTTCCAAGACCTTGGCGATTTCGTCAAAGTGTTCTCGGATGCCTGGACAAAGGTCAAGGCCGCATAAGTCTCCATACAACACAAAAGAGCGGATCAACTTGATCCGCTCTTTTTTTACTTGATTCTGTGATTATTTTTCATCGTTTGCGAGAGCATTCATAGCGATTGCTTCAAGCTCTGCGTTGCTCATCACGGTCGTGCGGCAAGCTTCATAAAGCGTATCGATGTGCTCTTTCATCGCCGCGACGACGGGGCTGCGCTTGTCGATATCGATGCCCATATGCGTGTTCATCCAGTATGCGATGCCCGCGGTGCCGCTGTGCGCGTCTACCATAACTTCTGACGGGCGGCGAAGGATCTTGCCGGTGTCAAAGATGCTGTAAATTCGTTCGTCCTTGAGCAGACCGTCCGCATGGATGCCTGCGCGGGTCGAGTTGAAGTTCTTGCCGACAAACGGCGTCATCGGCGGAATTTCATAACCAATTTCCTTCTCGAAGTATTCGCCGATCTCGGTGATCGCTTCCAGATTCATGCCGTCCGTCGTTCCGCGCAGCTGGCAGTATTCCATGACCATGCCTTCGAGCGGGCAGTTGCCCGTGCGCTCTCCAATGCCCAGCAGTGAGCAGTTCGCGGCGGATGCGCCATAGAGCCAGGCTGCGGCAGCGTTGGAAACGGCCTTGTAAAAGTCGTTGTGACCGTGCCATTCCAAAAGGGAACTCGGTACGTTGCCATAATGGCGCAGGCCGTAAATGATGCCCGGTACGCTTCTGGGAAGGCTCGCGCCGGGATATGCAACGCCGAGCCCAAGCGTATCGCAGCAGCGGATTTTAATCGGGATTCCCGCTTCTTCGGAAAGTTGTGCCAGCGCATGCGCAAAGGGCACGACAAAACCGTAAAAGTCCGCACGGGTGATGTCCTCAAAATGGCAGCGCGGTACGATGCCGCGATCCAGCGCCATCTTTACGACGCTGAGATACTTGTCCATCGCCTGTTTGCGGGTTAAGTTCATTTTGTGGAAAATATGGTAGTCCGAGCAGGAAACGAGGATGCCCGTTTCGCGAACACCGAGTTCTTTAACGAGGTTAAAGTCGCTTTCCGTAGCGCGAATCCAGGTCGTGATCTCCGGAAAACGATATCCGCGGTCGCGGCAGAGTTCCAACGCTTCGCGATCCTGCTGGCTGTATACGAAAAACTCGCTCTGGCGGATGAGTCCTTTCGGGCCGCCGAGGTCATGCATCAGGTCAAACAAACGCAAAATCTGCTCCGGCGTAAACGGCGCGCGGGACTGCTGTCCGTCGCGGAACGTCGTATCCGTCATCCAGATTTCCTTGGGCATGCGCATCGGCACCAACCGCTGGTTAAATGCGATCTTCGGGATTTCATCGAACGTGAAAATTTCCGGGAACAAATTTGCCTCCGGCACATCCTGTACATCATACTCATAGTAGTTTTCACGCAGCAGGTTCGTGTGGTCATCATATACTATTTTGCTCATTGTTCCCTCCCTTTCAGCATGCTTGCATGCTTGTATACAATATTTTGTGGTTTATTATATCAGCGGTCGTTTAGCGCGTCAAGGCAAATATTCTTGATTTTTGAGAAAATATGCGCGATAAATGAATATAATACGATCAATACCAGAGTCTTGCTTGCAACTTTCCTGTGTGATCGCAACCAAATTTGTCGCTGCGGAAAACGCACTGTTGAAATTGCGGCTATTCGTTGACACACAACTTCGTTTTTTTCTATCCTAATATCAGTAGAGAATCTACAAGTAAAAAACAGTACAGGGGGGAATCCGAATGGACGATTCTAACCGACCAGACGCCGGACAAATCCGCAATGAAGCGCGATCCCAAGCCGTCCGTCAGGAAGCAGAGCGCAGTAGTAAACTGCGCGAACCGGAAGATGATTTGGAGCGCAGCGAGCGTAAGCCGCGTTCCAGGTTTCGGTTTCGCCATTTAAAATGGGTCTTTCGCGGTATTCTGTTTTTTGCAATCGTCATCGGAATTTTATTCCTGTTGCCAAAGATAAAAAGCTTTATCTCGCCGGATGTGAACATCGATCTGCCGGATTCTTTTTCATCTCTGTTGCCCGATGAAACCATGGGCTACAGCAAAATCGATTTTTCCACCGCCATTCTCGGCGAGTCGCGGGAAAAGAGCGATTTTGTCGTTCTGGAACAGGATATTACGATCACCACGCGCGTCTCGCAGGCGTTAGCCAATCTTGCTCTGTTCGAAAAATCGCAGGTGATTCGTTCGTTTGGAACTGGCGTTTATACCGTTGACCTGTCAGCTCTATCTGATTCGGACATCGATTTAGATAACGATTTAGCATTGATCACTATTTATATTCCGCATGCGACCCTGGCATATGTTACGGTCGATGTTGAAAAAACTGAGTTTGAGGAGACGCAAAAGGCAATTTTCGCATTCGGAGAAATCAAGCTCAGCAATGAGCAGCTGAATCTGCTGGAGCAAAACATTCAGGATGCGATGCAAGCTGAGCTCGAAACGCAGAATATGCTGGACAAAGCGGATGTTCATGCGCTCTCGCAAGTGCGCGATTTGTTCAGTCCGATCGTGCGCTCAGTTGCGCCGGAATACAGTGTTGAAATCAAATTTGCGTCATAATTGCATATCGAAGAAAAAGCCGCTTCCCACTGGGAAGCGGCTTTTTATATCGGCAACTAATCAACTATTTTTTCGAAAGACTCTTCGCCGTCGCCCTGCGGCTCTTCTTCTCTTTTCTGTCTTGTTCTTTTCTTTTTGCTGTCCGGTGGCTGTTGAATCTGCTTTTCTTCTACTGTCGCATTATCGGCTGCCGGATTATCATCTTTCTCCGTCTGCTGCGAATCATCAGTAATTTCGACTTGTTCTTGTATGTCGTTCTCGCGTTTTTTTCTTTTGCGCGGGCGCGGATGTAAAACTGTATCTTGCTTTTCCGTCCCCTCCGTTAGCAACGCTGCGGGTTCTTCCTCCTCCGTTGGTTCATCTTCATCTTCGTCGATTGCAACGACGGGTTCCAGACGGAGTAAATAAATTGCAACGCCGCAAATCATAATGCAAATCAATGCGACGCCAAATGCCAGATATGCCGCGTTCCGAACGGCAAACACTTCGCTTTCCGGGCGCATCGCGACAAGCGTAATGCCATCCTGCGTTCGTCTGAGGCACAAGCTGCCGGAGCTGGTATAAAACCCGTCGTCTCCGCCGACTGCGCTAACATACAGCGTATCGCTGCCGCTTGGCAGGTTCGCAATCGCCGCTTCTGTATCGGCCTCTTCCAACGCATTTTTTACATATGGATCATCCCGCGTCAGCAGAACAAATCCGTCGATATCCGGCCTTGCCACACAAGCGTATAAAACGCCTGCATTCGTCTCATCTGTTTTTGAGAGTGCTGCGGTCGCATCGTCAACGGCCTCCATAGCCCAAGAAAAAGCGTCCTGTTCGCCGAGTGGCAGCGCTAAACGCGTTTCATCGGAAGAAGCAATCAGCATCCCTTCCGCATCGGAAACATCGATCCGGTCAATCGTCAATTGCTCGCAGAGTGCTTTGAGCGCATCTGTCGCAAGCAATGCGTCGTCGTGCTCCAGAAAGCGCGCAACAGCCTTTGCCTTGCTCAACAGACTTTCTTGCTCTGCCGCAAGAACAGGGCTAGCCAGCCGCTCTCCTGCGTTGATATGCTCAAACGCGCGGTCCATGAGTAGCGCAAGCTCCTCTTCAGCGCGCGTTTGTTCCTGCCTTGTCAGCGGAACAAATGATATCGCGATTCCCAACACCATGATCGCGGCAAGAATCGGAACCAGCCATGCCCGCAAAAAACGAACCATCGATCTTCCCTCCGCCTTTCGAACAAAATAAGCGCATTCAAGAATTCTATCAGTGCCGGATAAGCGCATTGCCGTCATTTCGGACGGCAATGAAAAAACAATCGCATATGAATCAAATTTCCTATCACGTAGAAGGTATGATTGACAACAGGAAATTCGCCTTATAGAAAAATTCACCAAAGAACGATTCGCTTAAAAACTCGTAAAGCTTTGGCAAAACCGTCAGCATGACCGGTACGATCATGAAGAGAACAAACAGAATCAAAACGCCGTGAATAAGGCCGAGACCCGCGCCGATAATGCCGTCTCCATGCGAAAGAACCGGGAACCCGCCGCGTCCAAACTCGATGCCGCGAATCAGAAAACCGATCAACAGGCGAAGTACAACAAACAACGCCAGCAGCGCCAGAATATTGATAAACACGCAGACAATCGTTTGATTGAAATAATCGCCCAACGTGGTTACGCCGCTGTCGCGAAACGCTTCCGATGCAATGTTCTTCAAGATGCAACGATCCATCGGAATCGGCATATCCGCGTTTTGCAGCACGGTATGCAGTTGGTCTGCAGAAATGCTTGAAATCGGCGCTCGTGTCAGCTCTACGTCGGTGATGGCTACATACTCGGATCCTTCCGTGTAGTAGAGCATCATATTAAAGAGATCCGCGCTTCCTTTGATTAAACCGGACACTACCGGGATCAAAATTCGTCCGAACAAGATGGAACCCACGGTTGCGCAGATGTTCAGCGCAGTGCTGACAAACCCGCGGTAAAGTCCACCGAGGATCGTAATCGCAAGTATCAGCAATATCGCAATATCGATGAAGTTCATGCGTGACCATTCC
>QKAN01000226.1 GCA_003246365.1 Clostridia bacterium | reverse complement strand
ATTGAAAAATGTGTGCAGGACCGTTATGAGTAGAAAAGTTATACGGAATTCAACAAAATTTGCAACCAATCGCAGAGAAGAAAAGTGTTCTTGTTGAAATCACATTGTGGTTTCGCCGGATGCATCCGCATAAGCGGAGGCAGAACGAAAAGACGAACAGAATTGGAAAGGGGAACCAGTCATGAAAATCAGACGCACCTTGATTGCACTCGCTCTCTGCGCGGTGATGCTCTCCTCGATCGGCTGCGCCGCGAGAAGCGCCGCAAAAGAAAATGTTGTTTACAGCGAGTCGGTAACAAGTTCATACGACTACGATGCGATGGCGCCGGAAATGGCCGACTCGTCCTTTGCGCTCGAGGCGGGCAGCGAGGCGACACAGGAGACGGAATCCCAAACCGGCGATTTTGACGTCAGAAAGATCGTCTACACAGCCAACATGAATGTGACCGCGGACGATCCGGCAGCTGCCCTGGAAACACTCATCGCAAAAGCGCAGTCTCTTGGCGGCTATGTTTCGGGCTCTTACACCTCGACGGACGACGAAGGCGCAAACTATGCGACCGCCACGATTAAAGTTCCGGCGGATCAACTCGACGCGCTGGTGTCCGCCGCGCAGGCGCTCGGCAAAGTGGATGACTACCGCTTAAGTTCGGATGATATTTCGCTTTCCTACTATGATATGCAGGCGAGATTGAACAATGCAAAAGCGGAAGAACAGCAATTGCTTGAAATCCTCGCAAAATGCGAAACGGTTGAAGATATTCTTGCTGTGCGCGAGAGCTTGACCAGCGTACGCTCGGATATCGAAAGCTACACCGCGCAGATGAACCTTTGGGACAATCTTGTCGCATATGCGACGCTGAGCATCAACATCGACCGTACGCCCAAAACGGTTGTGGAAGGCGAAAAAGAGCTGATTCAACTCTGGAAAGCTTCTGACGTTTGGGATAAGATGGCGCGCGGGTTCCAGAACAGCGCAAGGTTTGTGATTAACGCAATCGGCGCAATCGGCATTTTCCTTGCGGTTGCGGCAATTCCCGCGGGCGTGCTGTTCCTTGCGATCGGGCTGCCGATCATTGTGCACAAAAAGAACAAGAAAAAGAGAGCGGCCGCGCTCATGGCGCAGCAGACGGCTTCACCCGAACCGGATGATACCGTGAAGATGAACGAATAAAATAATTTATTAATCAGGGGGATGGAATAGGTGGTAACGATCAAAGAAGTCGTGACCAAAAAAGATTTGGTCAAGTTTAT
This sequence comes from Clostridia bacterium, assembly GCA_003246365.1. Classification (GTDB taxonomy): domain Bacteria; phylum Bacillota; class Clostridia; order Christensenellales; family CAG-138; genus UBA7703. The sequence continues at coordinate 20,049 of QKAN01000226.1, read as the reverse complement.
GGAATTTCCGCTCGAACTCTACAAGGGAAATCCTTACTATGTGCCGGACATCCTGTCGAGCCAGGTTGCCGATATGCAAAAGGATAAAAATCCCGCGTTTGCGTTTTGCCAGGCAAAAGCATTTCTGGCCTATCAAGACGGAAAAATTGTTGGAAGAATTCAGGGAATTCTCAACGACCGCGCGAACGCAACGTTTGACCGGAAATACATGAACTTTACGCAGGTTGACTTTATCGATGACGACGAAGTGGTAGACGCGCTGTTTGACACGGTGGAATCCTGGGCGCGCGAACTCGGTTGCGATGCGATGCACGGGCCGCTCGGTTTTTCCGATATGGACCGCGAAGGCATGCTGATCGAAGGCTTCGATAAAAAAGGCTTGTTTTACACCTATTACAATCACCCGTATTATCTGACGCAGCTGACGCGGCGCGGATACGGCAAACAGGTTGACTGGCTGGAAATGCGGCTAACATTGCCGACCGAGCCAATTCAGTCGCTGACAAAAGTTTCCGAGTATATCAAAAAGAAGAAGAATCTGCATGTTGTGAACATGGGCGACAAACCGCTCAAGGAACTCATCAACGATATGTTCCTGCTCTACAACAAGGCGTATGTCCTCTTTGGCATGATTCCGCTTACGCCTGCGCAGATTGAAAAGTATGTCAGCGAATTCCGTCCGATGGTCGACAAGCGCACAACGTCGTTTGTTTACACGGAAGAAGGCGAAATGGTTGCTTTCGGCATTTGCTGCCCCGCACTTGACGACGCCATGCAAAAAATGCGCGGCAAAACCGTTCCGTTTGGCTGGATTCGCCTGCTCAAAGCGTTGAAAGGCAAAAACGACACGGTAGACCTGCTGCTGATCGCGGTGCGTCCGGATCTGCAGGGCCAAGGCGTCAATGCGGTTGTGTTGGACGACATGCAGCACAAACTCATTAAGCACGGCGTACGCTATGCGGAAACCGGCCCGATGCTGGAAATCAACGACAATATCCTCGCACAGTGGCAACGCTTCAGCGGCGTACAGCACAAACGCCGTCGCTGCTTTGTTAAACAACTGTAACAGTATGAAAAACGGTCGCCTGTCTTGGCGGCCGTTTTGCGTTTGCGGCATTTCGATACAAAATAAAGGCGCTATGTGACGAAATCCCTGTAGAAGACGAGCAAGAATGTTAAAATTCAAACATCACAAATGGGAGGAAAATGATTATGAGACTAAGCGCACCGAAATGGATTGTTTGGCTGCTTGCACTGATTCTTGCAGCACTTGCGATTGCGAGCAAATACGTCGGTATTCCCGTCGTCGGCAGCTTTGTTAAGCAGTATGACTTCTGGATTATGACCGTGGCCTACGGACTTCTCTTCCTTGGAACACTGTTCCGCGGACTGTAAGTTTAAAACGCAAAAAATCACCCGCATGCAATGCGGGTGATTTTTATTTGCTAAAGCTTGATTACTTGATTTCACGTACGCGCTTTACCAGATAATCCTTTAGTTGCGCGGTTGTCTCCACCGTGCCGAGTATGGACGGGGCGGTACCCTGCGCAAGCGTACCTCGCCCGCCGCCTTTTCCGCCCGTTGCCGCGTTAACGGCCGGCATAAACTCGGAAACATCCTGCGGGAAACCGGTTCCGGTGGAAAGAACATAGAGCAGTCTTCCGTCCAATTCGCTGAGCAGCAGCACAATTGTTTTTTCAGCGGATGCCGCCTGCGCCAAGTCTTTTAGTCTAGCGGCGTCCATGCCCGAATAAAGCTGAACAATAACACGATGCTTCCCGGATTGCGTTGCAGCTGCAAGCAACTCCGCCGCCATATATCCATTGAGCGCGCGGGAAAGTTCGCGTTCGCTTTTCTTGAGTGTGGCGATATCGTCCGAAAGCTTTCTTACAACGTTGGGTACGTTTTCACGAGAGCAGGAGTATTTGCGGGCGATACCGTCCATATCGTCATGCTGCGAGCGGTAGAGGCGCAGCGCGCGTTCGCCGCAGAAAAAGTTGATTCGCGTTCCGCCCTTATAATTGCAGGCGTCCGCGATAAAGATAGAACCGATTTCGCCGGTTTTGTCGCAGTGCGGTGCGCAACAGGTGCACATATCGGCACTCTCAATGGAAACGATGCGAATTGGCGGTGTAAGCCCTTCGGAGTGCTTGCGCAGCGGAAGGTCTTTTACCGCTTCTTCGTCTTCATAAAAATTTGTCGATACGGGCAAGTTTTTCCAGACAAAGCTGTTGGCAAGCTGCTCCGCCTCAACAACCTGATCGTGTGTCAGCTGTTTATCAAAATCGATTGTTGCATAGTCCAGCGCGAGATGAAAACCAATGTTGCTTGCTTCAAACAACTTATAAAACGAAAACGACAGCAGATGTTCGCCGGTGTGCTGCTGCATCAGGTCAAATCGGCGCGCCCAGTCGATGCGCCCCGACACCGTTGATCCGACCGCAAGAGCGCGGTCGGTGCGATGATAAATTTCACCGTTCTCCTCGCGAACATGCGATACGTTCGCTTCGCCGAGCGTTCCGGTGTCGGAGGGTTGCCCGCCGCCTTCGGGAAAGAATACGGTTTGATCGAGCACAATGTCGAATCCATTGTCGGCTGAGACGCAGGAAAGCACGGTGGATGTTGTTTCCGTTTGGTGACTGTCGAGATCATACAATCGTTTTGTCATATATACTCCTGTTGGTTACGCGCGATGATCGCGCGAATGGTAAACACTTCAATGATTGCGCGGGTTAGATCAGCGCAAATTGCTTTAAGAAGAAGATAAAGAAAAACATCGTGACGATTGAAAGAACGCTTGTCACCGCAACCAGCGTTCCGGCCAGTTCGTCGTCCGCCTGCATGGCAACCGACATCGTGTAGGTAACCATTGCGACCGGCGCGCCGAAGATGATGAGCGTCACCACGATAAACTCGCCGCGGAATCCGAGCAGAAGGAACGAACCGACGACGATGATCGGAATCAGCAGCAAGCGAAGGAGCGACACCGTTGTAATCGCAGCGCGGTTCTTCTTGACGGCGGAAAAAGAGATTGTGCCGCCGAGCAAGACAAACGCAAGCGGGGAGGTGACCGAAGCGAGCCCGTCAACCGGTTTTTGCAGCACAGTTGGCAGCTCGATATTCAGCAGATTGACGAGAAAACCCGCCGCACAACCGAGAATGATCGGGTTGGTTACGATGCGCAGTAAAACTTTGCCGAAGCGAACCTGTTCGCCGCGATAGTGCTCCATTGCAATGACCGAAAGCAGACTATAGAGCGGAACACACAGGGAAATGCCGATGGACATCATGCCGAGATTGTCTTCCCCGAGCAGCGCCGCGGCGACAGCAAGGCCGAAAATTGCGTCGTTGGAACGGAAAATGCCGAGGATCAATACGCCTCTACGTCTGTTGTCCTTGCTAAAGACCGGTACAAGCAAAGCTGTAATGGCAAAAACAACGAGGATTGCGATAGCCATATAAAGCAAAAACGGTGTATCAAACATCGTCTCCAGATCGCTTGCGGCTACCGCACGGTAACACATCAGCGGCAGCGTGACGTAAAATATGATATTGTTGGCGCTTCGCATGTTGCGCTCTTCTATTACGCCGCTCTGGCGCAAAGCAGCGCCGATGATCATATAGATGAGCAGCGGGGCGACAACGGTAAACGCGAGAATCAAATTTTCCATGCATGAACTCCGAATCATACTGTTTGCGTTTCGGCGACCCGAACCGCGATAATGTGAGCATTATACCATACTCCGCAGAAACAAACGCATAACTGCCAGTAAAACCCGATGTTTTTTCTGCGAAGTTAGCAGAAAACCGCGCGAATAAAAAAGTTTCGTTTCGGGTTAGGGAACGAATCGAATTGGCAGAGGGGCGTTCCAAAAACATTAACAAGACGTAAAATCGATTTCGCAAACAGCTTTTCGGGCAGATACTTATTTCTTTTAGGGGCAATTAATGGTATGATTACATAGTAGCTAGTACCTGGGGGTTACAGGAATGAGCAAATTTTCGGACGAAACAGCACTCTATTACTTTAACCGTGGCGTTTCTACGGCGGCCTATCTAGAGTTGGGTTGCCATGAAGGAGTCGGCGAGTATGGAGAACGCATCTATCGATTCTCTGTATGGGCGCCGAACGCAGAGTTTGTAAGCGTTGTCGGAACTTTCAACTTCTGGAACATCGAAGCGGACCGGATGGAACGCGTCGGTACAACAGGCGTGTGGGAAATTGCCATCGGCGTAGCGGAACCCGGCGACTTTTATAAGTATGCCATTGGCACCTACACCGGAGAGGTAATCATGAAGGCGGACCCGTTCGCCTTCCGCGCGGAAGCGCATGGAACCGCGTCTGTCGTTGGAGACATGCCGTACTACGATTGGTCGGACGATCGATATATCGAGAGCCGAAACGACGCAAACGACGGGTTCGGTCAGCCGATGAATATCTACGAAGTACATCTCGGCAGCTGGAAACGCGGACTCGGTTATCACGAACTCGCCGACGAGTTGATCGATTATGTGCTCGACATGGGTTATACGCACATCGAACTCATGCCGCTGATGGAGTATCCATATGACCCAAGCTGGGGATATCAAGTAACGGGATACTATGCCGCAACGGCGCGCTATGGCGAGCCGGAAGAGCTGATGTATCTGGTTGACCGCGCGCATCACGAAGGCATCGGCGTCATCATGGACTGGGTTCCGGCGCATTTCACAAGGGACGCGCACGGCCTTAGACTTTTTGACGGAACGCCATTGTTTGAGCATCCCGATCCACGCCGAGGCGAAATGCCGCAGTGGGGGACGCTTCTTTTCAATTTCGAACAATCTCAGGTGCAGTCGTTTTTAATCTCCAGCGCGATGTTCTGGCTGCGGGAGATGCATTTTGACGGCCTGCGTGTAGACGCGGTGAGCGCGATGCTCTATCTCGACTTCGGAAAACAACCCGGCGAGTGGCTGCCAAACCGTTACGGCGGGCATGACAACCTCGATGCAATTTCGTTTTTCCGCAAGCTCAATTCTGCAGTCAACAATCTCGACGGCGGAAAGATGCTTTATGCCGAGGAAAGCTCTGCATATCCATACGTAACACGCCCGGTTTCCGAAGACGGACTGGGATTTGCTTACAAGTGGAACATGGGTTGGATGAACGATATGCTCACCTATATGAGCATGGACAGCATTTATCGAAAATATCACCATGACAAATTGACATTTTCGCTGTGTTATGCGTTTTCGGAGCATTATGTTCTGCCGTTTTCGCACGACGAAGTGGTGCACGGCAAGAAGAGCATGCTCTCTAAAATGCCGGGCGATTATTGGCAGCAGTTTGCACAGCTTCGCCTTTTATATGCGTATCAATTCGCACATCCCGGTAAAAAGCTGATGTTTATGGGCGGCGAGTTCGGCCAGTATATTGAGTGGAAGTTTGACGATTCGCTCGACTGGTTCTTGCTCGACTATCCGAAACATGCGGAAATGCATCTGTATGTTCACGATTTGAACCATTTTTATTTAGAAAATCCGCCGATGTATGAAGTAGACGACAGTTGGGCCGGCTTCCGTTGGTGCGGCGTGGACGACAACATCCATTCGATTCTTTCGTTCATGCGTATCGACCGCGACGGTAACGCGCTTTTCTGGACGTTTAACTTCACACCGATGCCCTGGCTGGATTACATGATCGGGGTGCCGAGATATGGACTGTATACCGAAGTGTTTTCCACGGATGCGCCATACTACGGGGGCACGGGAGATTATCCGAACGCGCCAACTCTGGCTGATTTTGAGCCCTATGGCGAGCATCCTTGCCGAATACGATTGCGACTGCCGCCATTCGGCGCGGTTTGCTATAGAATTACCCCGAAACCTCTGCCAAAGCTAAAGGAAAAACAGGAGGACGACGCATGAAAAAACGGATTGTAGCGATGCTGCTCGCAGGCGGGCAGGGCAGTCGGCTTGGCGTTCTTACGTCCAGCATGGCAAAGCCGGCGGTACCATTTGGTGGGAAATACCGCATCATCGATTTTCCGTTGAGTAATTGCGTTAACTCGGATATCGACACCGTCGGCGTACTGACACAATACCGGCCGCTTGCGCTCAACAGCTATATCGGAACCGGTCAACACTGGGATCTCGACCGTATGAACGGCGGCGTTTTCGTTTTGCCGCCCTATGTAACCGGCGTTGATGGAAGATGGTACACCGGAACCGCAAACGCAATTTATCAAAACGCGGAGTTTGTTGACCAGTATGATCCCGACTATGTTTTAATTCTCTCCGGCGATCATATTTACAAGATGGATTACGGCGCGATGCTGCGCTTTCATATGGAAAAGAACGCGGTTGCGACAATCGCCGTTTTACCGGTTCCAATGGAGGAAGCCCACCGGTTCGGCATCATGAACACGGACGAAGCCGATCGAATCATATCGTTTGAAGAAAAGCCGAAACAACCAAAATCAAATAAAGCTTCGATGGGTATCTATATCTTCAATTGGCGTGTACTCAAAGAGAGCATGCGGCTGGACGACGAGAACCCGAATTCGTCAAACGATTTTGGCAACGATATTATACCGAGCATTATCAAAAGAGGAGCAGCGGTATACGCCTATCCATTCAAAGGATATTGGAAAGATGTTGGAACCATACAAAGCCTCTGGGAGGCAAATATGGACATCATTGCAACGCCGCCGAAGCTGGTGTTGAACGATCCGCTTTGGAAAATCTACAGCCGCAACCCGATCATGCCGCCGCACTATATTGGCGAGCATGCTTCCGTGACGCAGAGCCTTGTAACGGAAGGGTGCCGCGTGGAAGGCAAGGTACATCATAGTGTGCTGTTTGCCAACGTTTCCGTAGAAGCGGATGCCGAAGTATACGACTCCGTTATCCTCCCCGGCGCGGTCATTCAGCGCGGTGCGAAGGTTTATAAAGCGATTGTCGGCGAAAACAGCAACATCGGTGCAGATGCGGTTGTTGGCGGTGAACTGCGGCTCGGCGATCAGGTGGATAATTCCCTGACCGGAACGATCACGCTTGTCGGAAATGATATCGTTATTCAATCGGAGGTATACCTGCCACAGGGCACGGTTGCTACGGAAGACGCATGCGGAGGTAGACTCTATGACAAGTAACGCATTCGGACTTATCTACACAGGCGAGACAAATCCGCTCCTGCGCGATCTTGCGCTTTCGCGTTCCGTGGCGGCTGTTCCGTTTGGCGGACGTTATCGCTGCATCGATTTCGTGCTTTCGGATTTGGTCAATTCCGGTCTGACAAGTGTCGGCCTGATTACACAGAAAAACTATCATTCGTTAATGGATCATCTTGGCGCGGGCAAGGAATGGGACCTGCATAGAAAACGCGAAGGCCTTTTCATGTTGCCGCCGTTCATGACAAAAGAAAACACAGGGCTATACCGCGGAAGCGTTGATGCAATCCGCTCCTGCCTTGGTTACGTCCGCCGTTGCCCGCAACAGTATGTCATCTTGACCGGCAGCCATACGATATTCAACATGACGTTTACCGACATGATTGCGCGCCACATTGAAACGCGCGCAAACATCACGATGCTTTACAATGAAGCGGAAACAGCCGTCAGCGAAGAGCAAAATCAGGATCTCAGGCTCCTGATCGACGCGAGCGGTCGCGTGACGGAAATGGAACTCAATCCGTTTACGCCGCGCTCCACACATCGCAGCTGCGACGTAATGGTGATGGACAAACTTTTGCTGGAGTATCTTGTTGAAGAAGCATATTCGCACGGCGATTATGATTTGACACGCGATATTCTGTTGAAAAAATGCGCGACGCTCAAGATTATGGGGTACCGTTACGACGGGTATGTTGCGCGTATGGACTCGGTGAACGACTATTTCCGGCATAATCTTGCGTTGTTGAAAGCCGAGGTTCGGCAGGACTTATTCAATCCGGCGCATCCAATTTATACGAAGGTTAAGGATGAAGTCAGCGCCAAGTACGGCGAAAACGCAATGGTGAAGAATTCCATGGTTGCGGACGGCTGCGTCATTGACGGCACCATTGAAAACAGCATTGTTTTCCGCGGCGTCAGCGTGAAAAAAGGAACGGTTGTTAAAAACAGTATCCTGATGCAGGGCGTCAGCATTGGCGAAAATTGCACGATGGATCATGTGATACTCGATAAAAGCGTTACAGTTCGCGAAGGACGTACGCTCACCGGTTACGACGGATTTCCAATTATTCTTAAAAAAGGCACTACGATTTAACGCATTGCGCTGCGCCAAACCGCTACGGTTGGCGCGCGAGAATGGCGGCGGGCTAAAGCTCGTCTGGTTCGTTTTACGCCGCGGTTACATATGCGCGGCAAACGACAGAATTCCGAAATTGTTCTCTTGGAGGAATGACTTATGAAGGTATTGTTTTGCGCGAGCGAATGCGTACCGTTTGTCAAAACCGGCGGACTGGCGGATGTTGCTGGGGCGCTTCCAATTGCGCTGCATGAAGAAGGCGTAGATATTCGCGTCATCCTCCCGAAATACCGAATGATCGACAATTACTGGAAGACGCGCATGGAGCATGTGTGCGACTTTACGGTACTGTTTGGCTGGGAAAAGCTATATTGCGGTATTGAACGCCTTGTAGACAACGGAGTGACCTATTATTTTGTCGATAACGAGTCGTTCTTCTATGTGAATGAAATATATGGAGATGGAATTTCCGAAGGATTGCGTTTTGCGTTCTTCTGCCGCGCGGTTCTGGAGGCATTGCCGCACATTGGCTTTATTCCGGATGTATTACACCTCAACGACTGGCAAACCGGCTTGATTGCGGCGCTGCTCAAGATTCAATATGCTTCCAATGCGGATTATGCGCGCATTCGCACCGTGTTTTCGATTCATAATCTCAAGTATCAAGGCTTGTTTTCCTGGCGAGAAATCTCCGGCAGACTGGGTTTGGATGAACGGTATTTCACATTTGAGTATCTCGAGTTTTATGGGTGCATCAGCTGCATGAAAGGCGGATTGGTGTTTGCCGACCGTCTTTGTACCGTTAGCCCGACATATGCGGAAGAGATTAAAACGCCGTTTTACGGAGAGAACCTCGACGGACTTCTCCGTGCCCGAGAAAATACGCTCAGCGGTATTTTAAACGGATTGGACTACGGTATATTTAATCCGGCGGACGATCGGTTTTTGAAGCACCATTTTGACATTGAACATCTCGAAGAGAAACTTGCCTGCAAGAGAGACCTGCAACGCGAATGCGGGCTGGAAGAACGCGATGTACCGCTCATCGGCATGATTGCGCGTCTTTCCCAGCAAAAGGGACTGGACTTGGTGGAGCGTGTTCTTGGCGACATTATGCGAAACGACGTGCAGATCGTTTTTCTCGGAAAAGGCGATCGTCGTTTTGTCGATCTGCTCAATTGGGCAAACTGGAGATATCCAAAGCGCGTTCATGCGCGCATTGAACTCGATGAGGGCCTTGCCCACCGCGTATACGCTGGAGCGGATTTGTTCCTGATGCCGAGTCAGTTTGAACCTTGCGGCCTGAGCCAGATGATCGCGCTTAGATATGGCTGCGTTCCGATCGTGCGCGAAACGGGCGGGTTAAAAGACACGATCGTACCGTATAACATGTATACGGACGAGGGCAACGGATTTTCATTTGCCAACTATAACGCGCACGAGCTGCTCTTTACCATTGAACGCGCTGTAAAATACTGGACAGAAGATAAGGCGATGTGGCGGCGTATGATGCTCCGCGGCATGGCGGATCGTTTCGACTGGAAAAACCCGGCGCGCTCGTATCTCTCGCTTTACGAAAAGATCATTCCGCCGCCGAAGGCCGAGGGAAAAACGCCCCCCTGCGAAGAGAAAGAAACAGTGACCGAGATTGTCTCTTCAGCGGAAATACCCGCCAAAGAAGTTGCCGAAGAGGTTACTTCCGAAGAGAGCGTCATTTTAGAAAGCTCTGTGGGCCACGACGAACCGGAGACGAAATAACGCAAGAAGTTTAAAAACGCATAAAAACAGACGCTCAATGAGCGTCTGTTTTTTGTTTTTTGCTTAAACAAATTCGCGGTCGATTGTGTCCCCTTCGGCAATTTGTGGTGCGTCGGGCGCGACAGGCGCGGCAGGAGCCGCAGGTGTTACGGGCGTTGCCATATTCGGCAACGGAGACCTGCCTGTCAAATCCAGATAAAACCCGGTTTCCGCAGCCTTGACATAAGGCGTAAGGAAGAAGGTGCCGATGCCCCAGGTTAACGCGGAAAGCAGGAACCAGCCGATGAAACTTAAATGAAGACAAAAGAGCCTACCCTTGTTGCCGTCCATCATTTGTTTGGATTGCTCGATCGCTTCGGACGCGGACAACTCCGGATGTTCGGCGAGAAGATACGGCGCCATCGAATAACGATATGCCGCGACAATGCCGGGCACGATCAATAACAGCGACCATAGGAATATTTTGAGCGCCATCAGAAAGCGGAGCAACAACGCGTTGCCGAAAATGGAAAAACGGGAAAACAACAGATCAATTTTGGGTACGCTCTTGCTCTGATACAGCGAAATATTGAACAAATCGTATCCGAGTTCTACCGCACTGCCGACAATGAACAGCGCCAGAGAATAGAAGAAGACCAAACTGCCGAGCGCCGCTGCAATACCCACAAACGGGCGCACAAGAGAGACGAGCATTTGCCTGTCCAGTGTTCCGTTTGCAGCCTGCTGCAAATTTTGCCAGATATGGTTGCTATCGCCGCTAAAGCGAAAACTGATCGGGTTCTGGCCGAGATATCCACCGATCATAAGTGCAATCAGCGCGGCGAGAACCGCCCACCAATACTTGCCGCGGAGAATATTCCATGCGGCGTCACGAAAATCCTTTGCGCGTTTCATGATAGTCCCCCCCTGAATACTGAATTTGAAATTGGATAGCGTTGTGTGTTGCGACTATTCGATATTGACCCAGTATTTGTCGATCAACTGAATCGGGCGATACGCCAGCTTGGAATAGCGCAGGCGTTCTTCGCCGGAATCATCCTCGCGGTTGATATATAGCGTGTCCTTTTCAACGGCATATTTGGCGAACCAGGATACGATTGCCTGATAGGACCCCGCGTAATCCACGCGCGCTTTTTCCACATGACAGTGCAGCGTGTCCCCAACGATTTCGCCGATTGAGAGCGCTACAATGGTGCCCGCGACATCGATATAACCCGCTTTTTGTCCGAGTTTGAGCGAATCGGCCAGCAGCTCTTTTGCGCGTTTCATTTCTTCCGCTTCAATGATTTTATCAAGCGGCGCATACTGCTCGTATTCGTCTAAAAATGCGATTGCCGCAGGCAGCGTTTCCTCGGTAATGGGAACAAACTTTGCGGAAGGGTTATCCTTGCAGAAGCGGTTGAGATGATTGCGCTGCGTGTGGTATTTTTTACCCGGAAAATCGATTAGATCGCAGGCATTATAAAGGTAATCCGCCCAATCGCGATGGGTAGAAACAATTGCACGATCGCCATAGCGCGCCTGCAATGCCAGCATGCCTTCTTCCGGAACGGCGCAAAAACGCAGCGCCATGCCGGTTTCTTTTGCGTGCGCTTCAATGGCGTCGAGCGCGGCGTTTAAGTCGCCGGAACCGACAGGGTAGACAAAACAAATTCCCTCGCCGGGATACGTAGCGAGCATGACCAGCATGCCGGAAACAATCGTGTAAGCGGAGTGAAAGTATGCGCGCCATTGGAACACGGCGCCAATCGTGTAGTCGCAACTGCGAAATGGTTGAACGCTCAAATACGGACGCAGCTCTGCGGCGTTTTGCAGCGTTATTTTTGAAAACTCTAACATAAAACCCCTGTATTTAATTACGCAACCCGTTCGGCTTATTCCGATGGGGAGACGAGAAATTCACATTTGTTATGATATCACGACTTCATCATGCAGGCAACGCTGTAGGGGCACGCACAAGTGAAGCAATTGCAACTTTTTTATCGAAACGAATGCTTTCTCTGAGCATAACGAGAATCCATATCGCAAAAATACGACAAATTCCGATAAAATACTTGATTTACTTTAAAAAGAAATTTTGAAAAATGCAGAAAAGAATACCACTGTTGTTTAAAAATGACGTATAATATACGTACAAACGTTCGTATTAAACGAACAGAGGAGGAACAATGAAAGGCATTACGTTACCGCGCCTGCGTGCCGAGGCGAAGAGACAATTGTTGAACTACCGCCGCAACCAGTCCCGCGTATATCGCGGCGCCGCACTGCGCGCCGAAGGCGGCGTGGTGACAGGATGGGCGCGGGCAATCGACGCAGCACGCGCTTATTTTCGCGCGACAGACCCGCTGAAAGAACGCTATATGACACGCTTATTCGGTTTGGAAACGCCGATTCCGCGCAGCCAGACCGCAAGAACACGAATTATTCGCCTGAGTTTAGAGCTTTGCGTTTCGGAATCAACGATGTATAAGTGGCAAGAAGAAATATTGAATATCGTCTTGTATGCGGCGGTCGAATATGGATTGGTGTCTCTCTTCGGGCTTCGCGACGGGGCGAAAATGGAATTAATCGGGGAGGAGGCTGCCGAGTCGCTCGATTGACGGCAATGTTGCGCGAATGTTAGAATGCAAAAAGAGTTTCAACGATACGCCGACGGAACGATCCCGGAGTATAAAAGGCGGAAAAAGCGAGGATACAAGGTGCCAAAGGCCGTTTGCCTGCGCGTCGGGCAATATAACGTCAACATTACGAGAAAACGCATCAAGAATTTATACCTGCGCGTGCAGCCGCAAGGCGCGGGTCTATCGGTCAACGCACCACTCATGACAAGCGACGCGGAGATTTCGCGCTTCGTACTCAGCCGGGAAGACTGGATTGAACAGCAGCTTGCGCGGCAAAGCGCTGTTTTGCTCCGTGAGTATCATGACGGAGAGGAAATTCCATATTTCGGCAAGCGGCTGACACTGCGCGTAATTTACGCAAACGGAAGAAACAGCGTTGCGAAAAAGGGAGACACGCTGGAACTACGCATCCGGCAGGACGCCGATTTTGCGGCGCGAAAAAAGGCGATTGACAACTGGTATCGCGCGGAACTATATGAAGCGGCGGGGGCGGTGTTGCCCTCGATTGAGCGCACGGTAGGAAAACGCGCGGGAGAGCTCAAGGTGCGGGATATGAAAACGCGTTGGGGCACCTGCAATGTGCGCACGGCGCATATCACGCTCAACCTCCGTCTCGCGGAAAAGCCCGCGGAGTGCCTGCGGTATGTGATCACACATGAGTTGTGCCATCTGCATGAACCGGGGCATGGCGAACGGTTTTGGAGGCGGATGGATGTATATGATCCGGACTGGAAACGCGTCAGGAAACTGTTGAAAGAAAGATTATAAACACAAAAAAGCTGATGTAGAAGCGCACCAGCTTTTGAATGAAAACCTAATAAAGAAATAAATAGCCGATGCAGAAATGCACCGGCTTTTGTTTGCTAACTTGTTCAGGAAAGGTTGTTCTTCTGCAAAACGGGAATCATGCGCTTCGCGATCAGCGCGGCGACAATGCTCTTTGCCAGATCGCCCGGCACGAACACGAGGAAGCAATATAGCACCGCGGTCCAGACCGAAACCTGATTGCCGAGGTAATAGTTGCTCAAAAAGTAGAAATAGGTGGTGCCGATGACATAAACCGCGAGCAGTCCGACGAGCGCCGCAATCAGAAGCCGCCAGAAGGATGGCTGCGCGACCTTGCGCGCGATAGCGCCCGTAATAAACGCGCCGACCACGAAACCGATCAGGTAGCCGAACGACGGTTTGAGCACATAACCAATTCCGCCCCCTTGCGTGAAAACAGGGATGCCGACAAGACCGACCGCGAGGTAAACCAGCGCGCTTGCGGCGCCGAGCTTTTTGCCCAGCATCATGCCCGCGAGTACGATGAAAAACGTTTGCATCGTAAACGGTACGAGAGGCACGGGGATGCGTATAAACGCGCCGACGGCGATGAGCGCCGCAAAGAGCGCGATGAGAATCATTTGATAAGTGCGTGATTTGGCGACAGGGTTCATTCGGGTTATTTCTCCTTTGGGTTGGTTCAATTATTGTTGCCGGCAAATGGCGGATTAAATCATTTTTACGCTGATTTCGCCGGAAGAGAGCGTTTCGCGCCTGCCGTCTTCGTATTCCACGACGAGGCGGCAGCGTTCGTCTACATCCAGCGCGCGGGCGGGCGTTATGCGATCTGCTGCGATCACGTTGACCATGTGGCCGAGCACAAAACTTCTCTTGCGGTATTCCGCGTTGGTTTCTGCGCTGCCGAGGGTTTGATACAGCGCCATAAACCGGTTGAGGTATTCCGCGACGACGCGGTTTTTTCCGTCCGGCGCGGAGGCGGGGAGCACGCTGCCCGCAATTGCGCGAATTTCTTCCGGAAAGCCGCCGTCGGGCTCATATACGTTAATGCCCGTGCCGAGAATTGCATATTCAAATTGACCGCTCTCCATGTCAAACGAGCCTTCCGTCAGGATGCCGCAAATCTTCTTTCCGTCCATGAACACATCGTTGACCCACTTGATTTCGGCCGGTTTGCCGGAGAGGGCTTCTACCGCGCCGCAAACGGCGACCGCGGCTGTGGTTGTGATGAGGGTTGCGTCGTCCGGTGCAATTTTGGGCTTGAGCAGGAGGGAAACATAGACGCCCGTGCCCTGCGGAGAATAGAAACTGCGCCCCTTGCGACCGCGTCCGCCTGTTTGCGAGGCGGCGATGACCACCGTTCCCTCCGGCGCGCCTTGGTTGGCGAGTTCGCGGAGGACAAGGTTGGTGGAATCCACTGCATCGTAAACGCGCAGGTCGAGGGAGTGCGCAAATTCCGAAAGATACTGGCGGATGCCGCTGGCGGAGAGCACATCGCTCGATGCCGCGAGGCAGTAGCCGCGGTTCGGCACAGCCTGAATTGGGTAGCCGTCGGCTTGCAGGGCTTTGATCGCCTTCCAGACCGCGTTTCGGCTGACGCCGAGGCGGCGGGCGATTTCCTCGCCGGAGAGGAAGGTGTTTTTGTTTGTCTCCAGCAGTTGCCGGAGGTGGGTTTGTACGGTCATGGGAGAATCTCCTTAGGGGGTAGTATAAGGGCGGGAAAAGAGAATGTCAACCGATAATAAAATAACAGTTGACGAATAGGCGCGCGTATTATGTTATTTTTCTACACATTTAGATAGGTCAGAATAACCTAGTAATGTAGCATAACCTTCGCCTATAGCTGGAAGCACAAGAAAATATTGTTTATAGACATATGAGTCTTGAAGACTATTAGTGATTTTAAACTGAAATACGCCCTGCTTACTAATTCTAACAGAGAAGCTATTTTCATCTAACAAAAAGCCAATAATTAACTCCTGTTGAGGTGGTATTGAATAACTAGAAGGGTACATGGAGAATGGTTTGGTTTTATAGTTCAGATGTGTTTCCTCATTTGGATCCATTTTTATATTTAATGAATCTAACTTCACTCTAATACTAAAAGCGGATAGATTTTTCATTATAAATGTAAACAGATAGAATTCTTTCTCCCAGAATCCTTCAATTGTTTCTGGGTATATACAAACCTCATCGCAACAATAAACTGGTCCTTTATTATTAAAAATATCGCTTAGTGGTAAAAATGAAACATTATAGGAGTTAAAAAGAATTTGTGGTTGCTGTTCAATTGAGATTCGATCGTTTTCAATCTTTAGTAAACGCGCATTGATATCATTAGATTTATCATTCTGATGTATCGCGACTGCGCCTAGAAAAACAGTGCCAATAAATGCTTCAAACCCAGCAATATAAGTGATTAACTCGCCTGAATTCCAAGTTGAAGCAAACCACGGAGAGATTGCAGGAATTCTATAAGCAATGTGAACGAAAATTAAAGGAAAAAAGAAAAAAACAAATACAATTAAAACTGTTTGCCACACATGTTTCTTAATCCAATTTAGTATCTTTGAAATAGTCATAAGTCCCTCCCCACGAATCCCATTTCCCTCACTATACCACCCAGTAAACACCAACGCGAGCTAGGATTTTGTCGACGCTCCAAAAATAAATTTCACCCCCGCCAACAACCGCCAGCGGGGGCAACAAACACTTTTAATTAAATTACTTCTTCTTTCTGGAAAGATTCAAAATCGACAGCGTGAGGAAAACCAACCCCGACGCTATCAATATCCCAATACTCAACAGCGGCGTAACTGTAGTATCCCCAATTTTGAACGTAACCCCCATGAGCTCCTTAAAACTCTCCACAACATCCGCCGGAGCACCGGCAAACCCGGTTTTGAGCACATCCTCCATAATCACCTGCCGCAGCAGCAGTGCGCTGTGCGACGGCGGAAACACCTTGATGACCGCCTGCACGCTGGTTGGCAACTGACCAATCGGGATATAGATGCCAGTCAAGAAACCAATGACGGTGCCGATGATCGTGCTCGCGATGGAAAACGCGTTGTTGCTCTGGAAAAAGGAAACGAAGAACAGCACCAGCGCGGTATTGGAAAACGTAGAGAGCAGAATCAGCCCGAATACCTTCAGCAGCTGCATGCCGCCGAGCAGCGTGCCGCCCTCCGCAACGATATATACCTCGCACAGCGCAAGCGCAATTACGCACATGATCACGCCGATGACAAACGCGCTGAGGATATAGCCGCCCGCGATGCTGATGCGCGGCAGCGGGGAGGAGCGGATATCCTTGATGATCTTTCTGGTTTTGTCCTCCACCATGGTGCCGAATGCGCCCATCGTGGTGGTGACCGACGTAACCGCGATCAGTCCCGCGACGATCCAGCTGTCCATGATGCCGCGCGCGTTGGATAGCTCGCTCATGCCGCTCGTCCAAACGTCTCCGAGGAAGAGGGCATACATGCCGATGATGATGAACACCGACAGCAGCGAGAAAAACACCGACGCTTTATCCTTGAAAAACACGAGGAGGTTGCGTTTCATAAAGTTGATCATTCGCGAATCTCCTTTCCGGTGATGGCGATAAACGCGTCGTCCATCGTGCCCGTTGTCACCGTAAATCCGGTGATCTGGTCTTTGTTCTGCTCCAGCAGCGGCAGAGCGGCGAGCGTATTGCTCACCGGAACCGTAACCCGGTTTGCCACCACCGAGGAGATGTGTCCTTCGGCGGCGAGTTTTGCCGCGAGGGTCTCCGGTGCTTTGGCAACCAGCGTGAGTTTGTCGCTCGTGTAGCGCTCCTTCAGGTCGGAAGGCGTACCCTTGGCGACGATGCTGCCGTTGTCAATGACGATGACATAGTCCGCTTCTGCGGCTTCTTCCATATAATGCGTGGTGAGGAAAATGGTCATGCCCGTGTCACGCTGCAGTTTGGTGATGGTTTCCCATACGCTCTTGCGCGTCTGCGGGTCGAGTCCGGTGGTCGGCTCGTCGAGAAAGAGAATCTTCGGCGTGTTGACCAGCGCGCGGGCGATGTCGCATCTGCGCCGCTGTCCGCCGGAAAGCTTGCCGTAGGGACGCTTGAGTATTTCCTGTATGCCGACGCGCTCCGCAATTTCGGCAATCGTGCGTTCAACCTGTTTGCCGCGCAGTCCGTAAAACCCTGCGCGGATGGAGAGGTTTTCCTGCACGGTGAGCAGAGGGTCAAGCAGTCCGTCCTGAAACACCGCGCCGATGCTCTGGCGGATGGCGTTGTCGTCCTTGCCGAGACGGTGACCATCTACGATGATCGTGCCCGCGTCCGGTTGAAGAAACGTGCAGATGATGTCGATTGTGGTGGATTTTCCCGCGCCGTTCGGGCCTAGAAACGCGAAAATCTTTCCGCTTTCCACGTAGAAATCGATTCCTTTGACCGCGTGAACCGCGCCGTACGATTTATGCAGGCCGGATACTTCGATAATATGCTCCAAGCAGTCGTCCCCCTTGCAAAAAAATAACCTTATTGCACGTATGATAACATACATGTATGGTGAAGCAATAGTAATTACGTAAAATTGTGTTGATGTAATGAGAAAAGCAAAAAACGCCCGAAGTCAACCGACGCCGGGCGTTTTGATGTGTCTACGTATGCTATTCTGCTACAACCACCCGGTCGCGGCCTTCGTTCTTCGCGCGATAAAGCGCGCTGTCCGCGATTTTGAGCAGCCGCTCGATGGAGGTGTCGTTTTCCGGATAAGCCGCAACACCGAGGGAGATGGTGCATTTTGCAAGCGCCTTGCCGAGGTGATACACCAGCAGTTCTTTTACGCCGTTTCGAATTTCCTCCGCGCGTTGGCGTGTTTGCTCTTTGGATGCGCCGGGGAAAACGACCAGAAACTCTTCGCCGCCGTACCGGCAGGCGATGTCCGACCCGCGCACCGCGCGGTTGAGATAAGCGCCGAGTTCGCGCAAGAGCGCGTCTCCCGCGTCATGCCCTTCCAGATCGTTAAAGCGCTTGAAGTGGTCGATGTCAAACATTATGATGCCGACGGGCTTACTTTCCCGCACGGCGCGGCTGATTTCGCGCTCCAGCGTCTCCTCCATATAGCGGCGATTGTATAACCCGGTCAGCGCATCCCGAATGGACTGCTGACGGAGGGTTTCCTTCAGTTTCAGGTTGGATAGCGCGAGTGCGATATGCTCGGCGAGCATGGTCATCATCTGCGCTTTGTGCTCCGAATACAGCACGTCATCCTTGGTCGGCTTCCGATTTTCTTCCAAATGGTTCAGGTGTAATACGCCGATTGCCTCGCCGTTGACCGTGAGCGGAATGCAGAGATACTCGCCTGTTTCCGGTCCGGTCACGTGTGAGCAAAGCAGGCCGGGATGTTCCGCATTGACCAAATGACTCCGCCCCCGGCGAATTGCCCAGCAGTCCAGCGGCGTAAACACGGACTCCGTATTCGGGGTATCGCCCCAGGTGCCGAACGATTCCGCAAGATTGCGCGATTCTTTGATTAAATAGAGTGAACCGTTGCTTTGCGGACAGATTTTTTTGATGTATTGCACGCTGATGGCGCAGGCTTCGGCAACGTTTTGGCAGCTTTGCAGCTGTTCGCCCATCTCGTTGATCATGTTCATCTCGTATGTGCGCGTCTGCATTTCGTTTACGCGCGCGGCGAGTTCCTCGTTTGCCAGCCGCAGCTGCTCGGATGCGTGCCGTTGCTGCGTGATGTCGATGCCGGTGGCGATGATGTAGTCCAGATTGCCAACGCGATCTAAAATGGACGCAAACGTCCAAGAGATTAAGTGATGTTCGCCGCTTTTCGCGCGGATTTCGGTTTCGTATACGCCGCGGTTTTTGTTTTCCAGAAACGCCCGCATGCGTTCTTTGGTAATTTCCGGCCCGAAGAAGCCAACCTCAAACAGGTTCTTTCCGCTGACTTCGCTGAATTGATAGCCGGAAAGCTGTTCGCAGGAGCGGTTAAACTGCATAATTGCGCCGGTGCGATCTAATACGACGATCAGCGTTGCCGCGATATTCAAAATGGTATTCGAAAAATCGCGTTCTCGGGCGAGGTCTTGTTCGGCCTGCTTCATATGCGAAATATCGCGGATAGAGGTTAACAAAATTCCGCTTTGGCCGTTGAAATCGATCAGATCGGTGTTGAGCAGAACCGCGATGGCTGTGCCGATTTTGTGCTTGAACAATGTTTCAAAATCGCGCACTTTTCCAAACTGGCGCGTCAAGCTCAGCAGTCGTTTGCGATCTTCCGGAACGAGATAAAAGTTTTTAACGGAGAGCGTTGCCAGTTCCTCTTCCGTATACCCGGTTAATTCGCGTATTGCGTTATTCGTCAATATCAGGCGGCCGCTCTCGTTGGTCACGGTAATTCCAACAGGGGCGTTGTTGAACAGGGTGTGATAATTGATGCCGCCCGCATCTGTAACATAGGGCTGGTTGATATATGCGGTGATGTCCTGCAATGAAGTGAGCAGGACGGTCTCACCGTCGTATTCGATTCGGTCGATATTGGCCAGCACGGTTCGCAGTGAGCCGTCGTGATGCCGCACGTCTACTTCAAAATTGTGTATGGTTGCCGACTTTGCGAGCATATCCAGAAGCTTTTGCCGCGCTTCGGGATGCGCATACATATCG
>QKAN01000097.1 GCA_003246365.1 Clostridia bacterium | reverse complement strand
CTTATTTTATTACGGAAGATTGCATCGGTTGTACTGCTTGCGCAAAAAGCTGTCCGGTACTTGCGATTGATGGAAAGCCGAAAGAAAGGCATGTCGTTAACATTCGCCGCTGTGTTTCCTGCGGCGTTTGTTCGCGCATCTGCCCCAAAAACGCGCTGCTCGACGGGCACGGGAATGCTACAAAAAGTGTGCCGCGTTCAAAATGGAAAAAACCTGTGGTTGATAACAAACTATGCAGCGCATGCGGCATTTGCGTTACCTGGTGCCGTGCGGAAGCTCTGCGAATCTCCCTGCCCCAATTTCGCGGGGATATTCATGTATTTGCGGAATTATACCAGCAAAAGAACTGTGTCGGTTGTTCGCTCTGCGAGGAAAACTGTCCGCTGGGCGCGATTCATATGGCGGAGGTGACAGTATGAAAACGCCCGTTTACGCAATCATCGATTTAAACACAAAATCATCTGCGCGCTACGAAATCAGCGAATCGCTCTATAAAAACTATATCGCCGGCAAAACGCTCGGTTCACGTATGCTGTACGATCTCACCCCTGCCGGCATTGATCCGCTCGGTCCTGAGGCCATTGTCATAATCAATACAAGCCCCGCAAACGGAACCGGTGCGCCTTGTTCCAGCCGGTTTAACATGACGTTTAAAAACGTTATGACCGGCGGAATCGCCAGCAGTAACTGCGGTGGACAATTTGGTGTTTTGTTAAAGCGCGCAGGCTATGACGGTATCATAATCAAAGGCCAAAGTAAAAACCCATGTGTGATTCAAATTATCGATCGGACGATTTCTATTCTTGACGCTGGTGAACTTTGGGGCAAGGATGCGGAAGAAACACAGGAAGCATTTCCGAAAATATATGGGAAGCTTGTGATCGGCCCTGCCGGAGAACATCTTGTTCGTTATGCGGCGGCTGTTTCAGGCGAGCGCGTTGCGGGACGCTGCGGAGCAGGCGCGGTGCTCGGCGCAAAGAAAATTAAAGCCATTGTTGCTTACGGTACACAACGGCCTGATGTTTACGATCGGAAAAAATTTGCCAAGTATACAAAAAAATGGGTCGATTTTCTGCGCAACCATCCGATGACCGGAGAGGCGCTGCCGTCCTATGGCAGCGCAGGTCTTGTCAGCAAGGCAAATGCTTCCAACGCTCTGCCGACACATAACTTTAAGTATGGACATTTTAAAGATGCGCATGCGGTCAGCGGCGAATCGCTGGCTGACAAATATCTTGTTCGCAATAGCAGTTGTATCTCCTGCCCTATTCGCTGTGAGCGGCGCGTGTCAGTTGACGGAAAAGAAGTGAAAGGGCCGGAATACGAAACCTGCGGATTCTTTGGCCCGAATATTGATGCAATCAGTATGGAAAATATGCTGAAGCTAAACTATCTGTGCGACATCCTTGGTATGGACACGATATCGCTTGCGTCGACCATTGCCTTTGCGATGGAACTGAAGGAAAACGGCATAGCTGACTTCGGCGTATCATTTGGCAACTCCGACAATCTGTTTGAAGTCGTAGAAAAGATCGCACTTCGCGAAGGAGTCTATAGCGACCTTGCGAACGGATCAAAGTGGATGAGCGAAAAATACGGCGGCAAGGAATACGCCATGCATTCCAAAGGATTGGAAATGGCGAGTTATGAACCGCGCCGTTCTGTCGGCATGGGCTTAGGCTATGCAACCAGTAACCGCGGCGGCTGCCATCTCAATGGCGGTTATCTTGCGTTGTTGGAGTCTGTTGGCGTTCTTTCGATGGACCCGCTTTCTACTTCTGCAAAACCTGCATTTACCGCCTTTTTCCAAAATGCGCTGGACGCGATTTCCGCTTCAGGATTCTGTCTCTTTTCTGCGCAGTCATTCGTTCCTGCATTTTTGTTTCGTTTAGGGCCGCATCATCCCGTGACGAAAACCGTTGGAAAGGTTGCAACGCATCTTGGTTTTGGCGTTCGTGCGCTGTTATGGATGCTTCCAGTATTGCGATTCAACTCCGTTTATTTATTCCCGCATGCGGAAGCGTTGCGATTGATTACCGGGCTGCCGTTCTATACCGGCTCGTTTGTTCGCCTTGGTGAGAGGGGCTATAATATTGAGCGGCTTTATAACTATCGCGAAGGGTTAACGAAAGCCGACGATTCCTTGCCTGACCGGTTGACAAAAACGCCGCAGGATCCCAACAATCCAAAAACCGTTGTGCGAATAGATAAAATGCTGCCTGTTTACTATAAGATTCGCGGTTGGAATTCGGACGGATCGCCGAGCAAAAAAACATTGCGCAAATTGGGGATTCAACTATGAAGACGATTCATTATTATGCGCCGATTCGCGCAATGGTTCAAAAAGAGACGGAAGAAACCGAACTCGCTTCTGTAAAAGAAGTACTGGATTATATCAAGCGCAGTTACGGAAAAGAGGCATATTCGGCTGCAAAGAGCTCGTTAATAGTTGTGAACGATGTGAGCATCGGCCTCTATCAGGGTATGAAAACACCGCTCGCAGACGGCGACACGGTTGGATTTTTGCCCGTTTGCGGCGGCGGTTAAAAACAATTAAATTGAAAAAGCGATCTTGCGCATTTGCAGGATCGCTTTTTTTATGGAACAGGCGTTGTTTCTGGAATTTCCGACGGTTCCGGTGTTGGAGCTGGCGTAAACAACACCCAGTCCATCGTGTTGCACTGCTTCATATCGCTCGCGCCGCGTGAAACGACCTGCCCGTCCGACATTACGCCGACTATATGCGTTGCGCTCGCGGAGATTGCGATGATGTTTTTCCAGTCGGATACATCTGGCAAATGCGCAAAAGAGAACGCTTGCTGATGAACAAAACCTTCGTCGTCCAGCGCATAAATTCCGTTAGAGGTGCATTCTATTTCAATAATGTTCGTAAATCCCGATACATCCAGCCCGTTTGAAACGATCGTACCATCCGCTTTCAGCCCCGCACTGTTCGCGGTTGCTGCATCGAACGCGACAAGATCGTAATAGTCATCCGTCCTCAGTTCGTCGTGTGTTGTGAGCGGTTGTCCGTTTTGCATGACCCCGCACAACGCATAATCGCCTATAGAAAACTGCGCGATATCGCGCCAGGACAATGTATTCCAGGTTTGATATCCGGTGTTTAATACTTCGCCGTCTTGCGTTAATGCAACGGTGTTGTATGCACCGGCGAAAATAGCAACAACGTTCGACCATGTACTCACATTGCATTGCCCATATGTATTCATGCCGGTGGCGAGCACTGTTCCATCCGCACGCAAGCCGACCGTATGATAAGCACCCGCCGCAACGGAAACGATATCCGTCCACTCAGATACATTGCATTGACCGGATAGATTGGATCCCGTAGCGATCACTGTTCCTGACCCAGTTTTCGCAACAGTATGTTTATATCCAGTTGCGATTAATCCAACCGGCAGCGCGTCTCTAATATCTTTTAAGCGCGCTCGCTCAGCTAACTGCTCATCCGTTAAACCGACGAGAAGCGACACAAGATCGCCTGCTCCTTCGTTTTGAGAAAGAGCAGCTGCCGCATCTTTCGCATACGTCTGCGAGTCCTTGTAACTGCCGAGCGCATAGAATAATCGCATCGCTTCATCATAATATCCATATTCAAAACGTTCCAGAGCGTAGGCATAACTGCAAGATTCGCTCTTTGCTACAGCGTCCAGATAATCACCCAACGTTGCGTAAGCTTCGCTTGCTTCAAGGTAGTCGCCGTCTGCTTCATATGTCTTTGCAAGCGAATAACTGGTTTTTTGCAGGGCATCGTAAGCACCATTATAATCTCCTGCGGCTTGATATAGCGCAACGGCATCGTCTAGTTTACCGTTCAGAACAGCGGATTCTGCACAGGCAAAATAGAATTTTTTCAGCAATGTTACCTGTTCCGTTTGATTATCCAAAGATAGAATGACCTGCTGCGCCCGTTCGAACCGCGATTGCTCGATGAGTAAATTCACATAAGCCTGTTTAATTTTCCCCGTGTTTTGATACGCCAAAAAGCCAAGACAAATTAGTGCAGCTAACGCGACGGCAGACCAAAGCAGTGCACGCCGTATAAACCGCCCGTCTGCATTGCTTCCGGACGAACCGACAGGCTCGCCGTTTGCGCTCCAAATAAACGTTGTGTTGACGCGCTTTGTGTTTTGCTGCAATATTTCGTGTTTTGTTTTTTCGTGTTCACTCATATCAATCGATATTCTCCGGCATGAGTTTGTTGAGATAAACTGAGCCGATGTTGTTTGTATCCGATAGAACAATATAAAGATCATCTATATCGCAACGGCGGATATAATCTTTCACACTGCCTTGCGCATCCTGACGCGTATAGTATTCGTCTCGCAAATCCACCATATAGACATCATCGTAATACGGCATAAAAAACGGAGCAATGCTATTGCCGAACGAATCGCAAATCAGCAGCATGTTTTTACCCGTTTGATACCCGCCCTCCAGCACCCGGTAAGGTCCATATGTTCCGCCAAGAAAAACAAGATATGTTGTTTGCGTATCATCAATGATTGGCAAGGAGTCTTTTTTGTAGGCATTCGAAACGCGATAGGACTTTGCAGGCAACAACGGATAATAAGCGGTAATGGTGTCCGCAAGTTCTTTGAGTTTCGCACTTCTTCCATGCAGATAAATCGATCCCAGAAAATCATCGATCGTTTTTTCGCTATAATCCGAAAGCGGTATTGTCTGATAGCCGTCGCTTTTGAGCATTGCATCCGCTGCAAGATACGCGCCAAGCGCTGTCCAATGGTGGTCTGTTCGAAAATACACATACTCACCGCTTAAAATTGGTGTTTGAAAAATGTCATACGCAGAATAAACCTCAACGTTGTCTGAGACCATAGAGCTTAACAACGGTTCAACTTCGCTCGACCAGCCAATCGCCGTATCCAGATGCAACGCGAATTTGTTTGCCGTCTGCGAACGAGGCGCAAATAAAACGTGCAGCTTCCCGCCTACTGGTAATAATGCGGCATAGGCATTTAAAGTTTCAGCAGTTTTTTGTATTTCGTCCAAAGAATACGTCAAAAGTGCGGTTTTCGATCCGTCATTGTTCAACAGCCAAACATTCGCGCTATCACCGGTTATTGCTGCTGATGCTGTTGAATCGGCGACGGTTTCCGGTTCTTCAGTTGCGATAATTGGCGAAGTAAATTCCGTTGTATTGTCTCCCGATGTTTCCTGCTGATCTTCTTCAAGTACAAGAGCAGGAACAAAGACCTCTTCCCCTTCCTCATTCAATAGTTCGTCTACCGTTAAGGACGAAAACATATGCTTTAACGCGGTTGTTCCGTCTACCAGTTCAGAGCGCAAGAAGAATTTATCCGTCAGAAAACTTTCAAACGCTTCACTGTAACCGCCTGCTTGCAGGGTGCTCCATGTAATATCTGGCATACCCGCCAGCGTACGGTTCTCTTCGTTTGAAACTACAGAATCAGGGTTTGCAAAGAGCAGCAGGCATACGCCAACCGTTCCGCAAAGAATTAACCACCACAACGTAACTAAAAAAGTAAACTTTCGACGCATACCGCTCTCCTTTCTTTGAAATAATTAAAAGCGAAAATATAAAAACGGATTATAACTCTCGGCAACAAGGCTCATGATGCTCAGCGCAACCCCTACCGTTAACGCCAGAACAGAAGCAAACTGCGCTGTGCGTTGAAATCCAATGTTATGGCGAAGTTTGCGTTCGATCTTCGGCAAGATGGGTAACGCAAAAACGCAGCAAATCAGAGGGAACACAGTGTATGTGCGCAATGTATATAGCGTAGTCGCATCAATTAACGATACAAAGCCAACAGCGCCGTTTTCTATAGTTAAGCCAACCATTGCCAACGCTTGACGAACGCAGGATGAAAGGTCGGTTTGATAGAACAACGTCCAGCCAAATAAAACGGCGATCAATGTTAGAAAGATGCCAATAACGCGAGG
>QKAN01000104.1 GCA_003246365.1 Clostridia bacterium | reverse complement strand
AAATAGTTTTGATAAACGAATAGAACAATACTTACGCCCGCTTTATTATCAGCGTTATGTCGACGATGTTTTACTTGTGGTTGATGCAACTGAGAAAGAAACACTTAATAAGGAAGAGGCAATTAAACAATACTTAGTAGATACAGGCATAGTAACTCTGATTAAGGATAGAGATATCTCTGAAAATATCCGGCAAGATAACTCTGATAACAGCAGATTAAAGATGTCAGGATATCATAATTTGTTCATACAACAAAATAAAGTCAATCATTTTGTTTTTCCCAAGAACGAGCAAACTTTATTACTTGATGTTTATGAAGAATACATTGAGCAAAATAGTAGTATTACTGGAATGCTACCGGATTTTGATATTTTGAAAACATCATTCAGGAAAAGTGTTTATACTCTGAAAAACTTTGAGACAAGTAATAAGATTAGAGATATTGGTTTTTTACAAAGCAATAACTATAACGCAACGAGATATATTGTATCACTTATGCGTTTATTAAAAGATACCAAGAATCACCCCGATGATGTTCGTAAAGTCGTAGAACAAATCATAGAGTTTTACAGAGGAAGTCAATGCATAGAGTTTTCTAATAACTGGAGTACAATTTTTGAGTTACTTATAACCTGTCACTTCAAGGAGTATGCAAAAGAATTTTATCTTACTGTAAAAGAAAATATTAATTCTCTTAACATGGACAAAATAACAACGGACGATTTGTTTGAGAGCAGAAAAAATATAATTTTAAATGGTCTTAAGGACTCTTTACAAACAAAGCTAGACGTAGCAATAAGTATTGCTGCGGTTCATGATAATTATATTATAGATGAAGGTTTGTATAAATTAGTTGAACAATTTCGCAAGTCAAATATGTTTAATCATAACTTGATATCAAATGCACTTGAAAACTATACTGATGTAATAACGTCAAAGTCTCTGAGGGATGAAAATCCATCTTCATTGCTAGGGTGTTTTAGAAAATTTGATTACTTTTGTATTATGTGGACTCCAAGATTCATTCACATAAGTGAGATATACATTGCTTTACTCCGTATTTGTTTAAATAATAGTAATAATATTAATCTCGACCCAGACGAGATTTTTGAGTTTTATGATAAATGCAACAATCTTATGCGAATTTCGGAGAGACCCAAATTTAGTAAGGACGCATCTTTCATATCTGGGATAGAGACCCATTCATATCTATTCAATAGTGATGTTAAACCAAACCCCAAAATTGCTCTTGTAAATACAAGAATCACAGAAGCTGATGTTGAGAAATCTATAATTAATCCGAATTATGCATTAACTTTTTCAAACAAAGAAAAGTTGTATAAAATAATTAATATGGCAAAAGAAGAGAATGCTACAACAATTGTATTTCCGGAATATTACTTCCCTCTTAGATGGTTGCCAGAAGTTTTAAGATTTGCTACGAAATTTAATATCACCATAATCACCGGGTTATCACTAATAATCACTACAAAGAATGCTTATAATATTGTTTGTGCCTTAGTACCAATAGGTAAAAAAAGAAATTACAAAACGGGATTGATGATTCTTCGGGAAAAGAATTTTTACACTCCAAAGGAAAAAATAGTATTCAGTAAATATAACCTAAAATGCAATAATGCTAGTCCCGTTAAATATTATATTTGCGATAATGGGTTTTATAAATTCGGAACAATTTTATGCTATGAATTTACGGAGATAGCAAGTAGAACGCATTATAAAGAACAAGTCGAAGTACTTTTTATACCACAGCTTAACAAAGACACCAATTATTTTTCGGCCATTGTGGAATCGGCTGCGCGTGACCTGCATTGCTTTATTATTCAGGCTAACACTTCCGATTATGGTGACTCAAGAATTACCGCTCCTTACAAAACACTTTTTAAGAATATACTTCAAGTTAAAGGCGGGGAAAATGATGTAGTCTTAACAGCTACAATTGACACACAATTTCTCAAGGAAGTCAGGGAAACTTTTGATGCAAAAGTTAATTTACAGATGAAAGTTTGTAATGAATGTACTGAAGAAAAAAACTATGAAAAATGCGAAATATGCAAACGAATGGTATACAAAGATGACTTTGTTAAATTCCCTGCTCCAAGAATATAAACTTTTTAGCTTTTATTCTACTCCCTCTCCCTCAACATCTCCTTCATCTCCTTCAACTCCGCCTCCATCCGGTGCAGGTGCTTCTGCAGATCGTCAATCTCCTGCTCGGCCTTGTAGTTGATCGCAAAGTCGATGATCGACTCGTGCTTGTCCCGCGCCGCCTGCCGGTTCTGGCTCATCATTATGATCGGCGCCTGAAACGCGGCGATGAACGAGAGGATGAGGTTGAGCAGGATAAACGGCTTCGGGTCAAACTGCACGCCGAGCACCGGCAAGAGGTTGATCAGAATCCAGAGAAACAGAAACGACGCGAAGATGATGATAAACGTCCAGCTGCCGCCAAACGCCGCGACCTTGTCCGCGATGCGGTCGGACCGCCGCGCGTGCAGCACATATTCCTCGTCCAGCCGTGCGGCGACGCGCCGCTCATAGCTCTCCACGATCTTGTCGATCCGGGAGAGCTTTTCGTCGTTGAGTTCGATGCCGTAGCCGCGAATCTTCGCTTTCGGATCCGGCTTGACCGCCGGTGCTTCTTTTCCCGCCGCCATAACGCACTTCTCCGATCTGTGATTTGATAGACACATTTTATCAGCATCGCGCGTATTCGTAAACGCGAATTCTGTTTTGCGTGGTATAATTGGCGAAAACGAACGGAAAACGGGAGGATGCGGCATGCTGCGCGAATATTCGCTGAACACAGGGCGCAATAACTGGACGGACTTGACAGACCGCGTGCGGGACGCCGTTCGCGAAAGCGGCGTGCGGGACGGGCTCTGCCTCGTCTACTGCCCGCACACGACGGCGGGGATCACCATCAACGAAAACGCCGACCCGGACGTGGTGCGCGATCTTCTGTTCGCGCTGGAACAAACGTATCCCGACCGGCCGGAGTTTCGGCACATGGAGGGCAACAGCGCCGCGCACCTGAAGGCGAGCGTGATCGGCAGCAGCGTGACGATTCCGGTTTCAAACAGCAGGCTCATGCTCGGCACCTGGCAGGGCGTGTATTTCTGCGAGTTCGACGGGCCGCGCGCAAGGCGGTTTTTGGTTCAGGTTCAGTAGGAGGACGCATGAACAGCGTAAAAATCACGGTACTGAAGCGGGAATTCTTTCCCGATCTGGCAGAGGAATATCTCGCCGAAGGCGCGGCGGCGGGCGCATGCCCGATCCAGAAGGCAGGGGACGAGTTCCTTTATACCGGCGGCGCGGAAAAGCCCGATGGCCTTTGCCCTTGGGCGTGGATCGATCTGTATTCCTCGATTCTCACGCTCTACTCCGGCGGAGATGAAAACGAGTGGTATAAGGACGGCGGCACACGCATCATCTGCTGCACCGATGGCGTGCGACCGGTGGTGTACCGGCTGGAGCTCGTTCGCTCCTGAACGCAAAAAAAACAGAGCGGCAATATGCCGCCCTGCTGACAGTCGGGATGCCGCGCTCAGCGGCCGTAGGTGTGTTCGAGCGTGTACGCGTCGGTGACGACGACCTTGCCGTCCTTGTCGAGCAGCGGCGTGAGCCCGCCTGCGTATCCGCCCGAATGGAAGAGATAATTTACGCCGGTCTCTCTGTCCAGCCAGATTTCGTTGGTTGACATTGCTCCCTTGGTGTAAATTCGGATAAAACGATCGTCTCTGCCCATATTAGCCTCCTGAAATGAAAAATTTGCTACACACAGTATACCATATTCGTTGCGTAACGGTTGTGCCGTTGGCAGCAATATGTTACACTGAAACCTAATTGCGAGCAAAATAACATATCGGGAGTTGCCTATGAACCGAAGCAGAAACACATTTGTCGAACTTGCCATCCGGATGATTGGTTTTGGCGTATTGATCGGAACCGTGTTCCCTTTTTTTATGCTCATTCTCGGCACGCCGCCTCAGATCGTCATCAGCGGCCTGTTTTTCGCCTGCTGCATCATCGCGGGCGTCATCGTCGGCGTTGTCAACATCCTGATTTCCAAAGTGACGGTCCAGCGCAAGCTCACGCGCATGACCGGGAAGATGAACGAGGTCAAGGACTCGATCATCACGATTTCCGCCAACGGCAACATCGGCGAGTGCAGCCCGGAGCACTGCACCATTCCGGTCGATACGGCGGACGAGTTCGGCCGCAGCGCGCAGGCGTTTAACGAGCTGATCGAGTCGTTCTCCAACTCCCTGCGCATGCTCGACGGCATCAAGTCCTACACGGCGACTTTTTCCGGCCAGCTCGATCTGCACGCGCTTGCGGACTACGCGCTGGAGCGCGTCATGAGCGAAACCGCGGCGGACGCCGGCGCAATCCTGTATGAGCAGGACGGGGAAATCAGCGTGCTGCATTCGTTCGGCATTCGGGACGCGGCAAAGCTAACCACCGACACGCATATCCTCGAAACCTTTACAAAGGGCGTTCCGAGCGTCCTGTCCCACCCGGATGACGTCATCATCGAAAGCACGCTGACGCAGTTTCATCCCAAAGCGGTCACCATCGAACCGGTGCTGTTCAAGAGTGTGCCGATCGCCGTCATTCTCCTAGCAAAAGCGGAACCGTTCAAAGCGGGCTATACCAAACAACTCTCGATCTTCACGCAGAGCCTCGCCATCGCGATGCATAACGCTTTTGAGCACGAGCAGCTGCAAAAACTCGCCGCGCTCGACCCGCTTACCGGCGTGCTCAACCGCCGCTTCGGCCTGGTGCGGCTGCGCGAGGAATACTCCCGCTCCATCCGCAGGGGCGCTCCGCTGGGGCTGCTGATGTTCGACATAGACCACTTCAAGCAGGTCAACGACACCTACGGGCATGTCGTCGGCGACCGGGTGCTCAAGAGCATCGCCGCGCTGATTCGTCAGGGCCTTCGCGAAGGGGACGTGCTGATGCGCTACGGCGGGGAAGAGTTCCTCGCGATTTTGCCGGGTGCCTCGAGAGAGGACGTGCTCGGCGTTGCGGAACGCACGCGGTATCTCGTGCGGGACTATAAAACGCGCTATGGCGACAATCTGATCGGCGTTACGATCAGCATCGGCGGGGATTCCATGCCAGAATCGTCCGTCACCAACGAGCAGACGCTGATTGCCAATGCGGACGAAGCGCTGTACGCCTCCAAAAACAGCGGCAGGGACAGGGTAACGCTGCACTAACGCAGAAGCGCG
Source organism: Clostridia bacterium (assembly GCA_003246365.1). Classification (GTDB taxonomy): domain Bacteria; phylum Bacillota; class Clostridia; order Christensenellales; family CAG-138; genus UBA7703. Next base: position 699 of record QKAN01000104.1, on the reverse strand, counting down.
AATACAAAAAGAAAACGCGAACGGGTTTCCGTTCGCGTTTTTTATTTGCGATAACGTATGGTAAAATCATCAGCTGCGCGGCAGACCGAGGATATCGAGCACGTCCAGCGGGGTTTCAGGATAATAGTCCGCGGGAATTGAGCGGTCCGCCGTTCCCCAGACGGCAAGCGCGCCGGATGCGCCGGCAGCGCGCGCGCACTCCATGTCGTAAGGTGCGTCCCCGAGAAAGAGGATGTCGGCGGGTTCGATGGAAAAATGCCGTGCCGCAAACACGAGCGAGTCGGCGGCAGGTTTGGGCTTTGCAACGTCGTCCGCACAGACGGCGAGGTTGAAGAACGGTTCAATCCCGTATTTGTGGAAATGCTGCATGTAGAGCTTGCGCCGCTGCGAGGTGGCTACGCCGAGTGGCAGCCCAGCGTCCCGGATGGACCGCAGCAGCTCCTCGATACCGGAGAACGGGCGGTTTGCTCCCGCGACCTCGGCGTAATACGCGCTCCAGGTTCGCAGCGTCTGCTTCCAGTCCGGCAGGTCAAACAGTTCGTTGAGCGATTCGCCGGGCAGGCCGAGCATTTTGCGCAGATATTCTTCCGGGTGGCGTCCTCCGCCGGTGTCGGCTAGAGCGCGGTCGAGTGTAGTAATCAGATTCGGGCCGGAGTCGATCAGGCACGCGTCGATATCGAACATGACCGCCTTGAATGT
>QKAN01000158.1 GCA_003246365.1 Clostridia bacterium | reverse complement strand
TCCGGCGTCATGTCGGGTTCCGCGCGCCATACTTCATAATGCAACGCGGGAATCACGCCAAAGAAAATACCGGCTGCTCCGCCGATCAACAGCGCGATAATTACCAACGCAAGCAATAGTTTTTTAAATGCGTTTCCGAACAATGACGCTCTCCGTTTCAAGCCAAATATTTACGAAATAAATTATAGGTCCCTTAAGAGACAACGATAACAATCCCGCCGCAAGGCGCGATTTGTCATATTATACTCCGCGAAGTCGAATAATGTAAACCGCTCATTCATGTCTGTGCCGAAATCGCCTTGCAAAACACATAGCAAACATACTACAATATCGACATATCCACTCGTTCAGCGGGTGGAAATACCATTTCTTGGAGCGTAATATGGAAAATTTTTCTCAAATAACCTATCAACGCCCGGATATGCGCGCGTTGCAAAAAAAATTAAAAAAACAGCTCACTAAGCTAAAGAAAGCGACTTCCTATGAGGAAGCGCGCGCCGCGTATCTTTCCTCTTTGGAAGAAACCGGACATGTCGAAACGACGTATGTCGTCGCAAGCATACGAAACACGCTCGATACAACAGACAAATTTTACGACGGCGAAATGCAGTTTTTTAACCGTGCCGTCGCGATGCTGATGCCCGTGAGCAAGGCGTTTACCGAATCGCTGCTGCGCTCGCCATACCGCGCGCAATTCGAGGCTGAATTCGGCAAGCAACTCTTTACCCTCGCCGAAATCGACCGGAAAACGCAGAGCAATAAAATCATTCCGGATCTGATTTTGCAGGGTAACATCGAAAATGTTTATAAGAAAACGACCGCTGCCTGCAAAACGAACTTCCGTGGCGAAGAACTCAACTTCTACGGTTTGCTCAAGCACATGGAAAGTTCCGACCGGGAAGAGCGCAAGGAAGCATATCTCGCGTGGGCAAAGCTGTATGAGAATATATCCGAAAAGCTCGATCAGCAATATGACAAGCTCATCAAAGTCCGCGTCCGTATGGCGAAGAAACTCGGCTTGCCGAACTACACCGCGCTCGGATACCTCAACATGCACCGTGCGGACTATGGTCCGGAAGAGGTCGCGCGTTTCCGCGAACAGGTGCGGACGGTCATCGTGCCCGCCGTGGCGAAACTGCGGGAAGCGCAGGCAAAGCGTCTCGGTGTCGAGAAATTGAAATACTACGACGAAACCTGCATGTTCCCGGACGGCAATGCAGACCCGATCGGCGGAGAAAGCGTGCTCGTACCCGTTGCGCAGAAAATGTATCGCGAAATCTCGCCGGAAACCGGAGAGTTTTTCGATTTTCTCTCTTCAAACGGATTGTTTGATCTGGAAACACGTCCGGGCAAACATATCGGCGGTTACTGCACCTATCTTTGGGATTATAAGGCGCCTTTCATCTTCTCAAATTTCAACGGCACTGCGGCGGATGTCAATGTTCTAACGCATGAAGCCGGTCATGCTTTTGCGGGTTACACTGCCATGCGCAGCCAGCCGATCATGACCTATTTGAGTTCAACCAGCGAAGTAAACGAAATTCACTCCATGACCATGGAGCATTTCGCATATCCATATTTAAAAGACTTCTTCGGAACAGAGGTTGTTGACAAGGCAAAATATGCGCATCTCGCCGGTTCCCTCTCTACAATTCCTTATTTGGTGAGCGTGGATGAGTTTCAGCACCGGGTATATGAAAAGCCCGCGATGAGCGCAAAAGAGCGCCGCGCCGTTTGGCATGAAATAGAGCAAAAATATCTTCCCTGGCGGGATTATGACGGCGTCGAGTTCCTGGAAGAAGGCGGTTTCTGGATGCAGAAACAACATATCTTCCTCTATCCGTTCTATTATGTGGATTATGCGCTTGCGCAGGTTTGCGCCTTCCAGCTATATGGTAGAATGAAGGAAAATCATCAGGCCGCGTGGAATTCATATCTCAATCTGTGCCGTGCGGGCGGCAGCAAAGGATATTTTGAGTTGCTGCAACTGGCCGGTCTGGATATTCCCTTTGAACCGGGCAGCGTTGAAAAAGCTGTCGGTCACGTCATTTCAGAGTTGAAGCTTTAAACTCTCTGTTGTGTGATTGATCCGCTCCTTTACTGGAGCGGATTTTTTGTTGAGTGTTCTGCATATGCCAAAATATGTCCTGTTTTAGGGGCCATAAAGTTGTAAACAAGTTGTGAGTTTTGCCGTTTTGATTGAATCCAAGAAATCTGTATGATATCATGATTGCGTTTTGTAAGCTTTGTTTATTCCATATTAATGAGGTAATTTATGTCAAAGGTCATGAAGATCATACTGATCGTATTGCTGGTCATCGTGCTTGCTATCGCAGGCGTAGGGACATATGTGCTCACCAGCATGCGTTCAAAAGCAGTTGAAACCGTAGAAAAGCCGCAGGATCTGGAAGTCACGGTTACGGAAGAGCCAGAAGTGTTCACGGTTCTCTCCGAAGATCCGACACCTTCCCCGACGCCGATGCCCATATGGGAAGAAGAGTCCAACGATGAAAACGTCATCAACATTCTTCTGATCGGTACCGACTCGCGCAGCAACGATGAGTTGGAGAGTTCCGAAGGGCGTTCCGATTCCATGATGCTCGTTTCGCTCAACAAAGCAGACGGCGAAATTACGCTCGTTTCCTTCATGCGCGATTCGCGCGTACACAGAATCGGTTCCAGCGGTCGTTTTACGTTTTATAACAAGCTCAACGGCGCATACCGCGGCGGCTACGGCGGCGGCGGCCCCGGCGAGTTAATTGCAACACTCAACGAAAACTTCGGACTCGATATTCAGCAATATGTCGCGATCGGATTTGACGGTTTTGCCGCGCTGATCGACAAGATTGGCGGGCTTGACGTAGATCTCGACCAAGCGGAAATCAACTTCATCAACGACCGTATTACGGGCGATCACGAACTTGAACCCGATATCGTGAAAAACGCGACCACCATCAAAACCGATCCTGGCGTCACGCATCTGGACGGCGCGCAGTGCCTCATCTACGCGCGTAACCGCCACACCGGTGTAGACGGCGGAGACGGCAACGATTTTGACCGTGTCAATCGCCAGCAGGAGATTATCCAGCTCGTTTTCGATAAAGTCACGTCGCAGATGAACGAACAGAGTGTGCTTGCGTTAATCAGCTTTGCTGCAAACTATGTTGAAACCAACATGGAACTCTCTACAATGACCGCTCTTGCGAAGCTGTTGCTCACGACGGATATTTCGTTCGACAGCAGCATCACCGTTCCGGAAGCAGGGTCGTATAACTACTATGTAGACGACGAAACCGGCACCAAGACCGACCAGCTGGAGTTCAACCTTAAAAAGGCGGCTGCTAACCTGCAGATTGCGCTTTATGGCGCAGAACTCACGCCAACGCCCGAGCCCACCGAGGAACCCACCCCGACGCCAGAAGGCTAATACACCACTGATTCAAACCGCCGCGGAACTATTCCGAGGCGGTTTTTTATGTTTCATCCTACGCTCGATGTGGCTACTAATTAAATATATTACGCTGTTTCTATTTGGCTGCACATCCAATATCATTCCGTAGTATCGCTCTTGTAACGCGTCATTCAACGATGATTTGGACTTCATTTATCACGTAATTGATTAGAGCTTCCGCCAGCGTGCGCAAATCGTTTGTAAGCCTTTCTCGCTGTTCTCTTGCGATTGTTCAGGTGATCATTCCCATTCGATCTGGTCTTTTCACAGAGGTTGTTCGCAAAGCGCCTTGCTCTTGAGTGCAACAAAACCGGCGACACATACGCGTTAATTCTCTCCCCGTTTGCTTCCAATAGCCTATTGACCGGATTGAAATAGCAAAGCGCGGGACTGGAATAACTCCAATCCCGCGCTTGTGTAACTTGTATTTGTACTTTGCGCTTAGAATATGCGGTAAGCGCAGATGAAGTGTTTCATCCAATAACCGCCGGAAGTCAACACGGACGAAGACGTTCTGACCTTGCCTTCCGAGGAGCTCGCGTCGATCATCTTTCCGCTGCCAATGTAAATGCCAACGTGACCGTCGGAAGATGTCGTTCCGGAGAACACGAGAATATCGCCGCGTGAGATCGAGCTCATGCTCGTAATCCGCTGGAAGCGGGATGTTGTTCTCCACGCAATCGACGTCATATAACTTACGCTGACGCCGGAGTTCTTGAGGCACCAGTACACGAATCCGGAGCAGTCAAACGTGCTCGGTCCTTTTGCGCCACGGACGTATGTGCAGCCCAGTTTGCTCTGGGCGAGCGCAACGAGTTTTTCAACACCAGCGAGATTCGAGGTGCTCGAGGAAGAGCTGCTCGAAGACGAGCTGCTGGAGGACGAACTGCTCGACGAGCTGGAGCTGCTGCTCGAAGACTCCGAACTGGTGGAAGGCGATGTCGTCGCTTTCTTCGCACTCGAGGAGTTCATCATGGTCAGCGTAACCGCGCCAACTTTTCCGTCGGCCGTTAGACCGGCGCGTTTCTGGAAGGCTTTTACGGCGTCTTCCGTAATCTCTCCAAAGTAACCTGTAGCGTTCGCGCTGGACAGATAGTTCAACTCAGCCAGACGCTTCTGCATGTTTTTAACATCCGTGCCATAATCGCCGAGCTGCAGAACCATCGCCTGCGCATCGCCGGATAAAAGCAAGTCTCTCGTTACGGGGCCAAGTGCGCCGTCGCGGGTCAGGCCGTTTGCCTGTTGAAACGCTTTGATGGCGGATACCGTTGCTTTGCCCATCACGCCGTCCGGTTTAAAGGTGATATACCCGAGTTTTTTCAGCGCTGTTTGGCAATCTTTAATCACCTGGTTCTCGTCGCCGAGTGTATATGCGTTGCTCACGACGTCTTCGCCGTAGAGCATCTCAAGCGTTTTGTTTCCAACCTTTCCATCCGCGGTCAGGTCGTTTTTCTTTTGAAATGCGATTGCGGCTGCTTCAGTTTTTTCGCCGAACGTTCCCTGAATATTCGCTTTGTTATCAAGATAACCAAGCTCATACAATCGCTGCTGGATGCCTTCTACATCTGCACCGGAATCGCCAAGCTGCATAACATAAATCTTTGCATCATCGCTCATCAGCAGTTCGTATGTCGCTTCTCCGCAAATGCCGTCGTCGTCCAGCCCGTTATGCCGCTGGAATGTTGTCAGCGCGCTTTCCGTCAGCGGGCCGAAGTGCTCTGTCGGTTCGTCGGAGTCCATGTAGCCCAGCTCCATGAGACGCGTCTGTATCGTTGCAATGATTTCCCCGTTGTCGCCTTCTGCGAGCTCGCCCGTAAACGTGGCGGCATTCGTGGCGTCGACAACAGCGGTTTCAGTTGTCGTTTGATCTTCCGTTGTGGTCTGCGTCGTCTCGCTGGTGCTGTCGCCTGATCCATCCAGCAAGGAAGAATCCGATGTGGCACTTTCCAGCGCGGTCGGTTCCGTCTCGAGTGCGGTATATGCCGCAAGCTGATCTGTTCCGTCCGCTTTGGAAGGTTTGCCCGGCAGGGCGAGCGCGAGTACAATCACCGTCACGACAACGAGGCTGAATGCGCTTCCCGCAACAACAAGCCCGCGCGGCGACAGTTTCATTAGATAATTATAAAGCCAGCGCACGCCAAGATATACGCCGCGCGCAGCATATCGGGTGCCGGTCAGAAGTCCCTTTTGAACGGTCTTCCAAACGCCGCCAATCGTATTGCCTGCTTTCTGTTTGAAATCAGAGTTGGTCTTTGCGGAAGTCACGTCTTTCGCCGGGTCGACATCATTAACCTGCACCAGCTTCGTCGCAAACGCGTTTATCTCTTTACCAAGATTTTTCCAGAAACGCTTAAATTTGCTCTTCTTTTTCTTTTTCGGTACTACGGTTTGCGCATCAAAAGCATACTGGGCGGTACTCTTTCCTGAATAGTCCGCTACGCGGCGTTGCTCTGCCGTGCTCTTTTTCGGGGTGTTTTCAAATGCGCTGCTTCGTTCGCTCCGTGTTTTTTGTCCGGTCGATGCCGACTTGGTGCGATTCGCAGTGTGTTTTTTAGATTGATGAAAATGCGCCTCGTCGGCGCTATGGCGTGCTTTGTTCGCAGTGGACTGTTTCGCTGGGGCGCTCTTGTGTTTGGTTTTTCCCTGCGAGCCCTTCCGCGTGCTGTGGGAATCAATAGGCACGTTCAGACTCCTTTCGGCGGGATGTGGCATATTGCCGCCGCCTAATATCCAAATCTAGTGTCGTGTCGAGTATAGCAACCAATCGTGACGCTATGTTGAACATTTTTTAAACGAATCGATAATATCAAAGCGTCACTCGTTCTCGTTTAGCTGTCGTAATATTCTCCGCGGCGGTAATCGTAAATCGCTGCGTTATATTTTCTAAAATCATCCAGAACGCGTCCGGTACCAATCGCGACGCAGGAAATCGGGTCCTCCGCAATGCGGCAAGGCACACTCGTGCGCTCGGTCACATAGCGGTCGAATCCCGCGAGCAGTGCACCTCCGCCGGTAACAATAATACCGGTGCTGGCAATGTCGCTCGCCAATTCCGGGGGAGTGCGTTCCAGCAGGCCGCGCACGCGTTCGATAATGGCGGAAAGCGGTTCGCTCAACGCGTCAACCATCTCGTTGGTGCCAATCGGAATCGCTTCGGGTAGTCCCGTTACGACGTTTCTGCCGCGCACTTCGATAATGCGCTGCTCCTTTTCGATATGCGCGCGCCCGTAGGCAATCTTGATATCCTCCGCATTGCGCTCGCCAATGTAAAGGTTGTGTTTGCGTTTCATATAGCGGCGCAGCGCATCGTCAAACTTGTCTCCAGCCATCTTGATCGAATCCGAAAGAACGGTTGCGCCGTATGCGATGATCGCGATATCTGTGGTACCTCCGCCGATGTCGAGCACCATATGCCCTTTCGGTTCGTTGATGTCGAGCCCCGCACCAATCGCGGCGGCAATCGGTTCCTCAATCAAATACGTATATCGTGCGCCTGCTTCGTCCGCCGCCTCGATGACGCAGCGTTTTTCCGCCTCCGTCACACCGGAGGGTACGCAAACAACCGCCCTCGGTTTATACAGAAGGCGTTTTCCAACTACTTTCTGGAAGAAATAACGCAACATGCGCGCGGTTACATCAAAATTGGAAATTACGCCGTCGCGCAGCGGGCGGATGACGATGGTGTTCGCCGGTTCGCGGCCCATCAATTTCCGCGCTTCTTCGCCAATTGCGACAATCCGCCCCGTCACACGCTCTACCGCGACGACGGACGGTTCCTTTAGCACAATCCCTTTGCCTTTTACAAACACCAGTGTGGAGGAAGTGCCGAGGTCGATTCCAATATCGGACGTATCAAATAAACCCATTTAAAAACCCGCTTTCAAGCTATCCGAACGGACGCACACAGCCTATGATATCAATGTATTTTACCATGCAGGGATAGCACGGACAATCAAACAAAGTGTGAACGGAATATGAAGAAGGGCCGTCCGCAGCCATTTTCCGGCGGACAACCCTGCTATAGATTTAATATTCCAAGATAATAAACCCGTTCTTCTTTTGCTAAAAGCGGTTTATTACGCTTCTTTCGCAAGCGCGTGTTCCAACACGGCTTTTCGCATTACCTGCGCAATCGGCGCGGCAATATTCAGCGTTGCGCTGTCGTTTCGTCCGATTTTTCCGAGGTTGATCACGACGAGGCTACGCCCGCGGAAGTAATCCACCAACCCCGCCGCGGGATATACCGCAAGCGATGTGCCGCCAATGATAAGCGTATCCGCCTTCCCCATTTTTGACACTGCCGCGTGCAAGAGTTCCTCGTTCAATGGTTCCTCATAGAGCACGACATCCGGCTTGATAATACCGCCGCAGGTGCATTTCGGTACGCCGGGTCGTTTGATCACATCCTGCAAGGAATATGCGCGCCCGCATTTCATGCAATGATTTCTATGCGCGCTGCCGTGCAGCTCCAGAACACCGCGGCTGCCCGCCTTCTGGTGCAGTCCGTCGATGTTCTGTGTGATAACCGCGCTGAGCACGCCGTCCCGCTCCAGCCGAACCAGTGCGCGGTGGCAGTCATTCGGCATGGCGTTGGGATACAACAGGTGTTTGCGATAATAATCGTAAAACGTTTCCGTGTGTTTCAGGAAAAACGAATGGCTCAACAGCGTCTCCGGCGAATAACCGTAGTCCCGCGTCGCGGTGAAAACACCTTCGCTGGACCGGAAATCCGGAATTCCGCTCTCGGTCGATGTTCCCGCCCCGCCCAGAAAAACAATTCTGCGAGATCGTGCAAGTATTCGTTTCAGTTCGGCAATTTTTGAAAATTCTTCTTCGTACATGTATGCAGATGCTCACTTTTCCCGATCGTATGCTGCGATCGCATATAGGATATGACGTCAGAAATGCAATATGAATCTGCTGTTGTATCTATTCTAGCACTTTTTTTCCGGCGTGGGTCACCTTTCCTGCAACAAAATTGTGACTTGTACGGTATTTTTTCCTGTCTTTAAGAACCGATACGGATCATCTGCCATCTGTCACGCAAAGTCCGCAATGTTCCAATTTTTGAACATCATTTCTGTGGATTCCGGCAATGCGCATATGGTAAACTATTTCCATGAATATTCGATTTTACAATGCACGAATTCTTCCGATGGACGGCGTCACTCCTCTGTTTACGGGTGAGTTGATCGTTTCGTCCTCGCGTGTTGCTGCACTTGGAGAGCACGTTGCCTTTTCCGGCCCGTTCGACCGGGAGATCGACTGCCGCGGAAACCTACTTATGCCGGGGTTTAAAAACGCGCACACGCACAGCGGCATGACTTTTCTTCGGTCGCTGGCAGACGATTTGCCGCTGCAGCGCTGGCTGACCGAGCAGGTGTTTCCAAAGGAAGCGCAGCTTACGCCGGACGATGTGTACACGCTATCCAAATTGGCAATCATGGAATATCTGACCAGCGGTATCACCATGATGTTCGACATGTATTTTTCGCGCGAGAGCATCGCATCCGCCGCGATCGATACCGGGTTTCGAACCGCATTGGTCGGCTGCGCAAACGACTACGGCGGAAGCGCAAAGGAAACAGAGCAGGAATATGCACGCTTTTCCAAAATGAATCCGCTGATCTCCTATCAACTCGGATTCCATGCGGAATACACAACGAGCGAACCGCTGCTAAAAGACCTCGCGGAAATGGTGCACTCGCTCAAACAGCCTTTTTATACACATCTGAGCGAAACAGCAGCCGAGGTGGAAAGCTGCGTTGCGCACAGCGGAATGCGCACCATCGAATATCTCGATTCGCTGGGCTTTTTCAATTACGGCGGCGGTGGGTATCACTGTGTGCACGTCTCCGAGCTCGAGATGGAAATTATGAAAGCGCGCGGCATGACGGCGGTTACCTGTCCCGGTTCCAACACGAAGCTGGCAAGCGGCGTCGCGCCGGTTTATGAGTATCTCGAACGCGGCATTCCTGTCGCAATCGGCACCGACGGTCCGGCAAGCAACAACTGTCTCGATTTTTTCCGGGAAATGTTCCTTGTAACCGGTCTGCAAAAGCTCCGTCACGGCGCCGAGGCGGTAGATGCGATGGATGTACTGACCATGGCCTGCCGAAACGGCGCATATGCCTGCGGTTTTCCGGACTGCGATTCGCTCGCTGTCGGCAAACAGGCGGATCTGATCATGATCGACCTGCATCAGCCGAATATGCAGCCTTTGAACAATATCGAAAAGAATGTCGTATACAGCGGCAGCAAACAAAACGTAATACTTACCATGATCGCGGGGCGTATATTGTATGAGCGCGGCGAATTTGCGATTGGTGTCGACCCCGAGCAAATTTATGCCGAAGCTACGCGTATCATTCGCCGCATGAAATAGTCTTTCCCTCGAAAAGGAACCAATCATGACTTTGCTTGAAAAAATCTCGCCCTTGTTCGACGGTTGGAATGAAACGCTCATCCGGTCGGTACTCGAGGGGCATATGGGTTATGCAATCGTGGACGATGAAACGTCCCCCACTGCGGCGCAGGTCGTCATCGGCGACTTTTGCTTTTTTGCGGGTCGTCCCAGCACAACATTCGCTGCAAAAGCAGCCGCCGAAGAGCTTGTGCCGCAAAACGAAGCATGGGAGCAAGCAATCGAGCACGCATGGGGTGATCGCGTCATGCGGCGGCTTCGCTATGCCATCAAGAAAGAACCGGATGCATTTCGTCCCGAAACGCTGCAATACTATGTGGATTCCCTGCCGGAAGAGTATGAGCTTCGTCTCTTTGATGAAACGCTGTATGCCCAATCTTTCGCTGAAAAATGGTCGCATGACTTTTGCAACTGTTTCAACGATTGCAACGACTTCTTAACCCGCGGATTCGGCGTCGCCGCGTTGCACAACGGCGCCTTTGTTGCCGGTGCCAGCACCTATGCAATCTATAACGGCGGAATCGAAATCGAGATCGACACCATGCCGGATCATCGCCAGCGCGGCCTTGCAACCGTCTGCGGCGCGAAACTGATTTTGGAAGCGTTGGATCGTGGTTTGTATCCCAGTTGGGATGCATTCGATCTTCGAAGTGTTTCCCTCGCGGAAAAACTCGGTTATCACGTGGATCATCCATATACCGTATATATGATGCGATAATGCTTTCGCTTTTCCAAAAACATCTGCTACATAAAAAAAGAACTCCGGTTTTATCGGAGTTCTTTTGTATTTAAGTTGTCAGCCCAACGCAGTTGCGGGTTTTACGCCGCGCTTGCGGAAAAGACTTTTGCGCTCTTTCGTCAGGAACGACACGGTGTCCTTAATCGTCGCGCTAATGTCGCGCGGCTTGTATCCGAGGTCGCGGCGCGCTTTTTCATAGGTAAACCGTGCGTTGCTCGTCAAGGTATACAGCGTGTAACGCGTGAAGAGCGGGGATTCATGGCGAATTTTGTAATACAGCTCCGCCAGCGGTGCGGTCAGTTTCGCAAACCACAGCGGCAGCACCGTCGTGATTTTTCTGCCGCCGGTCACGCGCGAAAGCGTGTTGAGCAGTTCGCGCACCGGAATATAGCGGTTGGAAAGGATGTAGCACTCGCCCTTTTTGCCTTTTTCGGTTGCGGCAATCACGCCGTCGGCTACGTCGCGCACGTCCACAAAATCATATCCGCCCTCGACGCAAGCCGTCAGAGAACCGTTGAGATAATTGATCACCATCTGCGTCAGATGCCCGTGACCGTAATCGTTCGGCCCGATGATGCCGGAAGGATGAATCACAGTCGCGTCCAATCCGCTCTTGACCGCGTCGAGCACAATCTGCGTTGCCGCAGCTTTGGTCTTTGCATAGAGACCGATGACCGCTTCCGCTTGGAACCCATCTTCCACTTCATGAATCACGGTGCCGTGCGGCAGTTCCGGCAGCGCATGCACAGAGCTGATGTACACGAGCTTCTTTACGTTGTGCTCCTTGCAGAGGCTAACGACGTTTTCCGTGCCGCGCACGTTTACGTCCACAACGCGCTGGTCGTATTTCGACGCAACGGAGACAATGCCCGCGCAATGGATAAAATAGATTTCGTCTTCCGGCTTGAGCCCGTAAAACAGAGGCTCAAGAGAAGCCTTGTCGCGCACGTCTCCGCGGACGATGGACACCGCATCGCCATACAGCATGGTGATGTCCTCGCTCGGCAGCGCAAAGCCGCGCACCGTTTCTCCGGCGGCAAGCAGTTCCCGCGCAACCGTGTTGCCCAGATGTCCGCCTACACCTGTAATAATATAAACTCGTTTCATGAGAGTATTTCCTCGCTTTCCATGGTCAAAACACTGCTATCAAACCTTGCGGCATTTCTTCGCCGCTTCTATGTTCCCATCATAACGGCACATTGTTACGCGCCTATTACGAAAAACTGACGATTTGCCGACAACTTTACGGCTTTTTTATGAAGCCTTGCAAATGTTGTCCGTTTGTCTCCATAAAAACCAACATTTCCGTTGATTTTTCATCCGACAACCGCATTTTATCAGCATATTTTCAACTATCCATCAAGCGGAATTGATGTTTTACGCCGATTTTCAATGCTTGTGAAAAAACATGTGTTCGCATATAATCAAATTGTCCAGCTCTTCATCTTTTTAGCAGGAGGTGCGGTATGAACGAACAGGTTTTACGCGCGTATTACGAAAAGCGCGGCGCAACATTGCAGGAAACCGAGGCGGCGATCTGCGCTGTTTTTGCGTTGGAACGCTGGCTTTCACCGCGCGGTCAACAGCTAACAACCGCGCAGAAAGCGGATATCCGCGATTATATCCGTACGCTGATAGAGACACAGGATAATTCAATCGAAACGCTGCTCGCTCTCGCGCGGTATTTTTATCTCTCCGGCCAAAATGAAATCTATGTTTATTTCACTTCGCTTCTGGGCGGCGTCGGCGTAATCGAAAGCATCGCCAAACAACTATCTCGTCTCGAAGGTGAAGAAACGACGGAAGGATTGATCAACGCAATCCCGCGCCCGCCGCTCGGCTCAGACCCGGTAGATTTCCCTGCGTTTACCCGCGCCTTGATGGAGCGGTTGGAAAGCAACCTGCCGGAGCAAACGGTTCGCCGCGCGCTGGCCGGAAATCATCATGAAATTCCGATGTCGGCGTTCGACAAGGAAAAAGAATTCTACCAAAACGCCGCTTCCATGGACGAATATCTGGCCGAGCATCACGCGCGGCAGGTAGCGCAGTTGCAGCAGCATTGCGACACGAATACGGTCTGGTATGAGCAGCTCATCACGCAGGAAGTGGTCGATTTTGTTTCCAAGAACCAGGAAATCCAGTCCGCCGTACGAGAGGGAGACACGCTTTATACCACAAAGATTCCTTACGATCCGGCGCGGTTTCTTTCCGAAACCGATCCAACTCTAAAGCGTTACTATGCCTGCCATTGCCCGTTTGTGCGCGAGGCGATTTTGCGCAACGAAGCGCCAATTTCCGAAAACTGGTGCTATTGCAGCGGCGGATTTGTCAAAACGCCATACGAAGCAATTCTCGGGCGAGAGCTTCGCGTCGAGCTGCTGCAATCCGTTTTGCGCGGCGATCCCGTGTGCCGCTTTGCAATTCATCTCGACACGCCACCCGACCGATAAACGCAGCAAAAAAACCGCCGCACATCGCAAAGATGAAGGCGGTTTTTATTTAGCATTTTAAAGATTTATTGTGTTGAGGAACCCGTCATAATTGATTTCACAGTGGTTTATTCTGCGCTCTTTGTCTGATATTCGTCCCTGATCTTCCGGTACATCAAAATCGGGCCGTCGCCGGTCAGCAGCTTTTCACCAGAACGGAAGGACGAAACTTTCGGTTTTTGCGTGATTACAACGCGCTTATCCTGCCGCTCGATCACCTTGTTCATCGGTTTACCGATTTGCGCGATTATTTGATTCAGCCAGCGCATTCCGGTCGCTTTCGAATAAAACCGGATATAGAGAACTGTGTTCTCTTCGTCAACCGGCGCAAAATAGATCATCACTTTAACCCGATCCGAGATATGGTTGAGCCATATGTTGGGAAACCGAAACTTCAGATAGGTTGGCTTGATGACGCATTGCGCAGGCGGTTTCGGCTTTTGCCCCTGATCCGTTTCATTGTTTGCACTGGTTAAAATCACACCGTCCGTATATTCCACCCGCGGACCATTCACCAGCGTCTTGTTGCCCCGTCCGATTGTGTTGTAGTGCACAATTGGAACATGCACAACGTCGAGCTGGTTTTCGATGCAGCGGGAATAGTGCGAATTCCAGTGGTCTTCCAGCTCGCTAAACGCATAACTTTCGTCCAGTTCATCCGGGAAAAACGGAAGTTCTTCGATCTCTTTTCCTTCTTCACCGTACCATAGGTAGATGATCCCGTGCGCTTCCCGCACCGGATAGTGTTTCACATTGTATCGTTCGATGTTCTGCGTGGAGGCTTTGCCGTTGGCCGGTATAAAGCGGCATGCGCCCGTAGCGTCGAATTCCAGCGCATGAAACGGGCAGCTGATGCATTCGCCTTTGACAACGCCCTTGCTCAGCGCGGCTCCGCGGTGTGTGCATTGGTCGGCAACGCACCCGAGCGCGCCGGATTCGGTTCTGAAAAAGGCAAGTTCCAGATTCAGCCGTTTCGCCGCGACAATGCGATTTTGACGAACCGCTTTGGACGGGAGCACCGCATACCATTGGTTTTTGATCATCGTCTTTCTCCTTGCGACATGGTCACTCAAGATTTTCTTTTCTCCATTATATCGCAGACATGCAAATTTGACCGCTGAAAATCTTCGAACTGATCAACTTATTTGCAATTTTGCGCAATTCAATACCCGCGCCTTATCTCAAGTAAATCAGAATATATTCTGTCTTAGCTTGAATAGACGCGGGCATCAATTTAATTCGTTCTAGTTACAGCTCGTTTCGTTCGCGATAGAAAAAGTATTCGCGGTCAAAAATCGCATAATACAGCCAGCGCGGCAGTTTGTCGTAATACGGCTGCAGTTCGCGCATCACCGCGGTCTGCGTTTCGTGTGCGCGCGTAACCGCAAATCGAATTTTGCGCCAGCGATAGATGTTCGCGGCAACATTCGGCTGCGGCAATCCGTGTTCGGCGTCATACCGTTCGCGGAATGTTTTGCTCATCTTAAGCGCAAGCGACAGCATGCCGCTTGGCAGTGTCATCTGAAACACGCCTTTTACGCTCTCGATCTTCCGTGCAACCTGTACGGCGGCTTTCCCCGCGGTCACATGATCCGTGTGCCCGTACATGCCAATGTTTTCGTCAAACGTAAAAACATACGTCGGGTGAAACGATCCCGCTTCTTTTCGCACGGTTTCGCAGACAGCGTCGAAGTTCTGGTTTACCAGATAGCGATCGGGATACTCACAAACAACCATTTCGTCGAGCGCAAGTATCTCTTTTACGCGTCCGAGTTCCTGCGTTCTGCGCGCTTTCAGCCCGCTCTTGGGTACGAGGTCAAACGTCGGCCCATCCTCGCCGTGCGTCAAATACAGCGCCTTGACCGGCAGACCGTATCTGCGCTTAAGCAACGAAAGCGTTCCGCTCATCAGCACTTCGTCGTCCGGATGCGCAACAACATACAAAATACGGTCGTCTTTGTTGAATTCGATCTTCCGATTCAGCCGCGGCACGCCGGATTGATTCACAAATCTGTTTGCAAACAAAAGCACGCCAAACAGCAACATCAGAACGAGAGCAAGCGCAAAAATCACCCAAATCACGGCTGCGCCGCCTTCTCCCTGTTCAGCCGGATCATCACGAAAAAGCCAAACAGCGCAAACGCCGCCGCAACGGGAGCCACGATGGTGATGCCGAGCGGATGCTCCGCCGTGCTGCCCAAAAGATCGTGCAAAACGCCTACGGCAAACGACGCAAACGCGGTAGCAAGCTTGTTCACCAGCCCCTGTACGCCAAAGAACATCGCTTCTCTGCGCACCTCAAATCGGCGGTAGTCGTCGTCGATAATTTCCGAAACCAGAACATTCGGGATGACCATCAATCCGCTGTATGGGAACCCAAGCAGCGCCATGAGCACAAAGCCGAGAATCGTTCCCGAAATACCCTGAATCTGCGGCAGCGTCATGATGAGTATCGCGACAATCGCGTAGCTCGCCATCGAAATCATCAAAGATTTGACCGTGCCAAACTTCTTGACGAACACGTTGTATAGCGGAATAAACGCCAGCGCGCAAACGACCGAAACGATGAACAGCGTGCTGGACATGCCTTTTTCCAGCCCGAGAGATATGGTCGTAACAAACGCAAGGTTATATTGAATCAGCTGGAACCCAATGAAGAACGTCGCAAACCCGATGATGTATTTTACAAATTTGTCATTCTGGAATGCGCCCGCAATGTTTTTAAACAGGTTCTTCGTCTGGTTCGGCGCGGGCGCGGGCACATAGTCTTTGTTGGTTTTAATCACCAGCGCGGGCACCACCATCACGAGCGCGCAAATCACGCTGAGTACGGCTCCAGCGCCGAGATACCCGATTGCATTGATCAAAAAACCGGACGCGCCGAGCGCGATGCCCATACCGAGAATGCCGAATACGGAAACAAAGCTCTGGATGAAGATTCTCTGTTTGTCGTCCTTGGCGATCTCCGGCAGCAACGCAAAATACGGGTTAACAACAACGGTATAGAAGAAGTAAAACCCGTTCAGGAAGATAAACAGCCAGATGAACCGCGCCAGTTCGGTCTGCGCCGCCTGTGGGGTGATCCAGACCATTAGAAAACAAAAGATCATCGGCAGCGTACCGAGCAGCATAAACGGCAGCCTGCGCCCCATTCGCTTGCCGCGGATGTTATCGCTCCAGTTGGCTACCAGCGGGTCCGCCACGCCGTCTACAATGCGCCCGAACAGCGTCGCCGTGCCAACCAATGTGCCGGAGAGAATCGGGTTGTCCGCGTTTCCTGTCATAAACAACAGCAGCCAAGTGGTGATAAATTGGCTGAGCATACCCGGGCCGAGGTGGCCGACCGCATAGGTAACCTGCTGTCCGCCCTTCAGCTCGCGATAGGGGGTGTTGGGAAGTTGTTCCACAGTGTCATCCTCCTGATTGATTTGATATTGATTTAAAATTGGTTATTTTAATAAGCTCAATTTACCGAAAAAAAATCCGTCCGGGCTGTCATGATCCATTGCAAACGCTGCCATCGCACTCCAGCCTTGCAGCATGCCGCCAGCCGGATAATAGGGAGAAAAATACTCAACCGGCGTGGCAAACCCTTTCTCCAGTCCGGTTTCATACCAGCGCGTCAGCGGATAACGATGTTCCATGCCGTGTATTTTCTTGGCAAACGCATACAGCGCGGAAAGATACGGCCATTCCGCCCCGTTGTGGTAGCGAAGCGGATATGCGCTCTTTTCCACCAGCCGTTCGGCAGAGCTGTACGGCGGATAGACGCAAAGCGTGCCGAAGTCGCCAAACCGCGTATTGTTTCTGGTTTCGAGCAGTACTTCCATGCGCAAAAGCATCCGTTTTGCGCGCTCCGGCGGCGCAATATCGAACAGCGCGGCAAACACCGTATCGATCGACAGATTTGTCTCCGTCTCTTCCGGCGTTTTAAAGTTCACATAGTAGCCGAGCTTCTCGTCCCAAAGCATGGCGTTGATGCCGGTCTTCACCCGCTCCGCTGCCTCGGTATAGCGCTTTGCATCCGCAAGCAACATTCCGCCCAACCGCAATGCGCCGTAAGCCAGACATTCGATATAGGTAACATGCCCTTCACGAAATACATTATCCGCCCAGTCATGCCGGGAAGCGGGGTCGCGATACAGCAACCCGTTTTCGTTCAACGCGGCGACGGTTGCATCCAGAGCGGCGGTCAGTTTTTGCGATATATCGTCCGTGTTCAACAACGCATCGTCACCCGTTGCGCTAACATAAGCGTATAACAGCAGCGCGAAAAACAGCGGGCTATCGGCGTGATCGCGCCACCAGGGTTCGCCGTTTGCGTCTACCGCAGATCCGCAGGAGCCGTCCCTTGCAACGCCGCGCGCGAGCGTAAGAATTTGCTCCCGTACCCAATCCGGACGATACGGTAAAACCGCAAGCGCGGTATAATACCCGTCCCGATAATACGTGCGCGCAGGCGCGGCATAATTTACACCCGCGAAAAAGCCGGAAAAGCCGCTAAATGATTTATAGCTGGAAAACGCCGCATTGAGCGCATACGCTTTCATCGCCGCGTCTTCATTTGGCTTTGCCAGCGAAACAAGATAGGCAAAGTACGCTTCCGCATCTGCTTCTGCCTGAGCCGTGGCATCCACCAGCGCATCCTGCGTCAATGTCATTCCCAGATCGAAAGCAATTGCGAGATCCGCAAAAAACGCGTCTTTGTATGCGGATGCCTTCACGCTGACGGAGTAATGCAGAAAATCGCCTTCACGTTCGCGCAGCGTCAGCGGCGAGGTTGCAAGCAAATTCAGCCGTTCCGACATACATTGCACACCGAAGTTATAATCCAGATAGAACGGATGACATCCTTGCGCATGCAGTTTTAAAAACAACACAGGCGAATCGGAACCCATCACCCAGCGCGCGGTATAGGTTGCATCGCAAATCGAGAATTTCGTTTCCTGCACGCGCCCGTAGGCAACGACTTGCCGCGTTGCCGCCGGATCGTCCGGCGCGCGCTTTCCGCATACACCGTAATATCCGCCTTGCAGCACCGCATCGTATGCGCCGCTGAGCGAGAGTTTGTTGAGCGACAGCCCGTCCACGCATGCGGAAATCGTCAGGTTGCTCAGATCATACGGGGCAGGCTCGTGCATCGGTAGTTCGGTTTCCAGTTTGCAATCGTCTCGAACGCGGTAACTCATGCGTCGTCTCCTTTCGAAATATGCAAGACTCGATTCAACCGATCGATCAGCCGCACCGCAGGTGTGATTGTTTGGTTGCCAAGATTGCGATATTTTACATCCACCTGTTCCGAGGTACAGGTCACAGAAAACTCAATTGCGATGCAGTCGTTATTGAGATAGGCAGTACTTTCTCCGTCGTCAAAGAAGTATTCGCGCTGGAATGTGCCGCTCTGTTGGGCATATACCGTAAATAAATGCTTCGATTCTTCAACTTTAGCTTCAATTGAACTATCTTCGGAATCGTCTTGCGCAAATACACTGCCGCCTTTATGGAGCGTTCTCGGCGCACCATTTGCCGGACAAGCGAGTGATATTTCTTCGCCTTGCGAAAACCATGCGCCGCTTTCGTCATACCAGCCGTGTTCACTCTTCGGCAGACACAGCTTCATTTCCGTTACACCCGAATCAAACACGCAAACCGCCATCAGTGAATCCCCGACCAGAAACAGGTCGCTTTCCGAATCGGCGGATGAGTCGTCATAGATCAATGGTCGCAGAATCGGTTCATGATAGGTATGCGCACGGTACATCGCGTCGTAAAGATACGGTAATATGCGGCTGCGAAACGCAAAAATCTCCCGCACGGCAGGCACAAGGTCTTCATAAAACCACGGCGTCGTAGCGCGCCCGTCGTCGTTCCAGCTGTGAATCGTAAAGCGTGGCGTGAATACGCCGTGTTGCAGCCAGCGGAGAAACAGCTCCCTCTCCGGCGCAAGGCCGACAAACCCGCCGATATCGTGTCCAAATAGATACAGGCCAGAGAGCGACATCGTCAGCCCCATATAGTGATTATAGCGCAGCGTTTTCCATTCCGTTCGGTTGTCTCCGCTCCAGATCATCGCCATACGGCAGATGCCGGCCGCACCAGAACGAGACGAAATAAACTGCCGTTTGTTCGCCCCAAAATACGCCTGCTGCGCCTCCAGCGAAGCCGCCGTCATTCGCATTGCAAACGTGGGTTTCCCCAAATATGCAGGGTAAGGATTGCCAAATCCATTCGCCAACACGCTTTGATCCCAAACTTCGTATTCATTGTTATCGTTCCATGTGCTTGCAATTCCATTTTCCAACAACTGGCTCGTAACCTGATTCATCCAGAATTCGTATGCATCCGAATTCGAAAAATCCAACCAACTGCCGAGACCGTCCCAAAACGGCGTAAGCCCGGGCGATCCGTCCGGCAAACGCAGAAACCAGCCGTTTTGCGCAATATGCTCATATAACGGATGATCGGTTAAAAACACCGGTTTGATGTTGGCAATCAGTTCAATGCCACGCTCACGAAAATACGCCGCCAGCGATTTTGGTTCCGGTATCTTTTCATTGTTCCAGTAAAAGACATAGCGTTTTTGCCCGATTGACGTATACCCCGACGAAAGATAAAACCCGCCGCAGGCAAAGCCGCGTGCGCCGCATTCGTCCGCAAAGGCACGAAGCTGGGCATCCGCATCCGGCGCATCCGTATATGTCATCGTGCTTCCCGCAAAATAAAGCGCGCGGCGCGGCAAAAACGCCGATCCGCCCGTGAGCGCAGAAAACGAAGCGACGATTTCGGGCAGTGTACCGAGCAGAATATAGTAAACCAATGCCTGCTCGCCAATTTCAGCATACCGGAATGCGCCGCTATAGTTGCTGATTTCGCACCCGAAATCAAACGC
Organism: Clostridia bacterium; assembly: GCA_003246365.1. Lineage (GTDB taxonomy): Bacteria > Bacillota > Clostridia > Christensenellales > CAG-138 > UBA7703. The sequence continues at coordinate 45,938 of QKAN01000158.1, read as the reverse complement.
GCAGCTTGCGTGCGTGTCGTAAAACACCCCGACAAATCCGGCTTTGTTCTGGCAAATGTAGAACGGTACATGCTGATACAGCGGATCGCTTGTTTCAGCGTCGTAACCCATCGCGTCCGTACTATCCAAACGAAACCGCCGTCCGGCTTTGTTGAGTTGTCCCGCCTTATCCCCCAGGCCGAAGATTCGCTCGTCCGGCTCGCGCACCAGATAATGCCGCATGTTCGGACCGTATTCGCCGCCGAGATTGCAGCCCATCGGTGCGCGATCGGTCAAAAGCGGCAAATCATTTCTTGTCAAACGGAGTGAAAAGTTAACGGGATCGAACGAAAGCCTGTATTCGCCCCAGGAAAACGAAAACTCTTCCTCACGCACCGGAGAAAAAAGCGGAAATCCTTCCGTCGAAAGCCTGTTCCGTCCTTCCCGCGGCATGTTGCCGTCCGGGCAGACGGAATAAGTCGGCAGCAGTCGAGCTCCGTCGGGAAGTATCGCGATGCGCACGAGCGATTCGCTTAAAAAATCGACACGCGAAGAAATCCCATCCGCGTGATAGATGCTATGAAAATCTGATTTTTCGTGCAGTCGAAATAAATGCTGATATTGAGGCAAAGTGAAAAACCGCCTTTACTAGATAAATCCATTATAAGGCGGCGCAATCGCCTGTTCTATTGCAAAACATATCGTTATCATTGAATTTCGTGCGCTTCTATAGAGCATTCGAAGCTTTAATAAATGCATTTTTCTAATATCAATTGAAAAAAGCGCATTTGTTTGATACGATCTGCATATGAGAAGTTACTTTACGTATCCGATTGGCGCTTCCTGTCTGCCGGGAGGATTTGAGCTCAACTCATTTGCCGAAAACAACATTCGCCGGGTCTATCGGCATCGGCACGAATTCTTTGAGTTGTATCTGTTTTTGAGCGGACAAGCGGAGTTTCTGATCGAAGAGCGTGTCGTGCCCCTAAAACAAAACACCCTTCTGCTTCTTCCGCCGGATTGTTCGCATTCGCTCCGCTTTCTCGATGAAACCAGCGCATATCAGCGAACGGTTCTCTGGGTTTCGCCGGAGTTAATGATGCGCGTCTCCGACGAAGACTGGGGCGAACCGCTGGAGTTGCAGCTTACCGAGGCGGAAGGTGTAATCATAGGAAATTTGTTGTTTCTGCTCTCTGTCGAGCAAGATCGACTGGAACGCGATTTTTCCGATTTTGCAGGGCGCGACTCTGTATATTCGGACTATATTCGGCTCATTTTCACGCAACTTTCGCGGATTCGCATTCAAGGCGGTGGAACAAGCGCCTTTTTACGCCGCGTTGAGGCGTATATCGGTGCGCATCTTTCCGGCGATTTACGGGCGGATGCCATTGCCGGTGCGCTCCATATAGGCAAGTCGCATCTCATGCGCCGCTTTCACGCGGAATCCGGCATTTCCCTGCATCAATATATCGTAAAATTGCGGCTTCAACGCGCGCGCCGTCTGCTCGCCCGCGGGGTTAGCGCGGGAGACTGTGCGGCGCAAACCGGTTTTTCGGATTACACCACGTTTTATAAGGCATTTGCTCGAGAATACGGTTTCTCTCCGTCGCGCTTTTGCGAAGGGTTCCGCACCGCGCCCGCGGAAGGCGAATCATCCACCGCAATTGATTTCGAATGACAGTCAGTAAAAGCTAAACACATGCATCAACACAAAGCGGAAACCACCCCGAAATCGGTATATGTTTCCGCATTTTTTCCGTATGATATTTCCAGATCAATTTACACTGCAATTTTTTCTTTCATTAACTCTTCCAGAAATATTTCCGCGAGTTTGGGATCGAACTGTGTTCCGGCATTCGCCTTGATCTCTTGTATCGCTTCACAGGCATCCATCTTCTTCCGGTATGCGCGGTCTTGCGTCATGGCGTCATATGAATCCGCGATTGCAATAATGCGCGATAACAGCGGGATCTTTTCTCCTGTCAGTTTCTGCGGATAACCATTGCCGTCCCAACGTTCGTGATGGCAGAGGATATATTCTGCAATCGGCGCAAGTTCCAGCGAAGCATTCGCAATTCGGTATCCGATCTGCGGATGTTTCTTCATCTCGATCCATTCTTCTTCGGTCAGTTTACCCGGCTTGCTTAAAATCTGCTCCGGAATCCCGATTTTTCCGATGTCGTGCAGCGTTGAAAGCAATTCTAACTCGTCCATTTCTTTCTGCGACAGGTGTAACCTTCGACCGATCATTGCAGATAAGTGAATCAACCGTTCGCAGTGCTCCTCTGTTTCTTCGTTTTTTTCAAACAGCGTGGCCTTGATGGAGGAGAGCACCGCGCTGTGCATGCTTTTGCTTTCCAGCACTTTCCGCTGATACATGTACTTTTCTGCGATTTTTTGAGTTGAAGCTATCGATTGATCGATTGAGGTTTTTGTTCCTGCGCCAAGGGCGACGCTTGCGCGAAACGCATCTTTCGAATCGTTGATCTTCTGGCAGACGGCTTGAATCGATTCCAGAACGGCAAGCGCCGCAACAGAGTCCGTTTTTGGAAGCGCGATCACGAACTCGTCCCCTCCCGTTCTTGCAAGCAAGTCGCTCTCGCGGCAGCAGGACTGCATCGCTTTTGCGGTTTCAACGATCATCCGGTCGCCGCGCTCATACCCGAACGCATCGTTGATTAACTTCAGTCCGTTGATGTCTCCGACGATGATGGAAAGCGGCAGCATATCAATGCGATCCAGCGACGCCAGTTTTTGCTCGAAGTACAGTCTGTTGATCAATCCTGTTAAAACATCATAGCGGCTCAAATAATAGAGGTTGTCCTCCATTTTGATACGTTCCGTAATATCATGCACATTGGTGGAGATATGCGCAATTCCCTCCAAGTGAATCAGCTTCGCAGAAAGTAACCCGATAAACGAGCTGCCGTCATTTCGAACAAGACGGACTTCCCGCGCGTCGACAAATCCGTTTTCTAGCAGCGCGATCCTGATCGCATCGCGGTCGGACTCCGTTTGAAACAGCGAATACTCCAGCCTTTCCCGATCAATCGTCGCCTCTTTTGTATACCCAAACAGGTTGGTAAATCCATCGTTCACATTCAAAATCGTTCCATTATCAAGTCGGGCTACATATGCCGCATCAGGGCTGGTATTAAAAACCAGTTCAAAATAGTCCTTTGCTTCGCGTAGCGCAATTTCGCTGCGTTTTCGAATTGCGTTCTCTTCCTCCAGCGCCGCAACCAGCGACAGCGCCTTTTGGTGTTCAAACTTGAGCTGCTGTGTCCGCTCTTCCACAAGCGCGGTCAGTCGTTGCTTCTCGTCCCGTTTTGCTAGGTTTGCAGCTTTAATCTTTACCATTGCGCGAATCTGCGCTATCAGTTCGCATTCGTCAATGGGTTTTGCCAAAAACGCTTCCGCGCCGCACTCCAGCGCCTGAATACGGCTGTCCTTGTCTCCTTTGAGCGCGGTAACAAACACGATCGGAATATCGCTGTAGCGTGGATTTGATTTTAATGTTTTGCACACTTCAAATCCGCTCATGCCCGGCATGACGATATCCAGCAGAATTACATCCGGATCATGCTCTGCAGCTAACTCTAGCGCTTTGTGTCCGGTGAGCGCGGTTTTAACATCCGCAGAAGGAAATGATTCCCGAATCAGAGCCTTCAGCGTGATTAGATTATCCGGATTGTCGTCTACAGCCAGTATGACAATGTTTTTATCGTCCATACAGCACCTCTTTAATCGACAAAATCAGCTCGTCGATCTGAATCGGTTTTGCAACAAACGCCTCAAACCCGTGTGCCAGAATGCTGGAGCGTTCCTGAAGCATTGCGCTGGCCGTCAGTGCAATAATCGGAATATGGCAGGTCGACGGCGCATTGCGAATCGCATGAAACGCATCGATTCCACTGATGCCCGGCAGTGCGATGTCCATCAATATCAAATCCGGTTTTGTTTTTTTCGCAAGTTCAACGCCCTTTTCGCCGTCTTCCGCTTCAATCACGCGAAAATCGTCCATCAGAAGCGCCCGCACGGTCGTTCTGTTATCCGCATTGTCCTCAACAACCAGAACCAGCGGCATTTCCCCTGCTTGCGTTTCCTGTGCTGTTGCCGTAACAGGTTGTTCCGTTTCGACTTTTACGCTCGTTTCTTCGGGTTGTTCCGTCGGCGGTTGAAGCATCCTCGAAACTGCCGCAAGAAACTCGCTGCTGTTGATGCCGCCCTTTTGAACGATCTGCGAAACATGGTTTCTCGTGAGCTGACTGAGTTCTTCACTCGTGATCTGCTTTGCCGTTAAAATCAAAACCGGAATGTCCGCCGTTCTTTCCGATGCGCGCAGCGTATTCAGAGTCTCGAAACCATCGATCTCCGGCATCATCAGGTCGAGGATGATCGCGTCGGGAACCGTCTCTTCCACAATTTTGTAGGCCTCGCGCGCACTGCGCGCAACCAGCATCTTGTGGCCGTTTTGTTCCACAAAATCCTTCACCTGAATGATCGCCGGTTCGCTGTCTTCAATGATCAATATGGTTTTTCCGTTCGACGAGGAAACGTTGTCCGCTCCAGAAATACGCTTTGGAAGAGGTAACTCCGGCATAAATTCATTCTGTTGTTTCGTGGTGGGCTTCTCCCCTCTTTGTGAAATCGGAAGCGTAATAACAAATTCCGACCCTACGCCGGGCGTGCTCGAAACAGTAATACTGCCGCCAAGAAACTCCGCGTATTTTTTCGCGATGGCGAGCCCAAGCCCGCTGCCGCCATATTTTCGGGAGGTGCTGTTGTCCGCCTGCTGAAACTCATTGAATATGCTGGCGATGTGTTCCTTTGCAATCCCGATTCCTGTGTCGGTCACTTTTATCCGAACATTATCCCCCAGCAACAGTGTTTCAATTGTCACCGCACCGGTTTCGGTAAACTTAACCGCATTGCTGATGATGTTTTGTAAAATATGCCGGCATTTTCGTTCATCGCTAATGAAACGAACATCAATATCCGGCGTTATCCAAACCAGATCGATTCCTTTTTGCCGGGCAAGCGGCGTAAGCATTTGTATCAAATCTGAAATAATGTCGGCCAGTCCAAATTTCGTTATTTCAATTTCTTCCCGTCCCGCCTCGATTCGCGAGATATCAAGAATATCGTTAATCAGCGACAATAGATGTTTTCCGTTACGCTCAACGATTTCTAAATAACTCAGTTCTTCCTCCGGTATTGCGCTGGAAAGTCGCCTTGTCAGAACACCGGAAAGCGCGATAATCGAGTTGAGCGGTGTGCGCAGCTCATGACTCATGTTCGAGAGGAAAGTCGTTTTCAGTCGGCTCGCTTCCGCCAGTTGGCTGCTCTGCATATCCAGCACTGCGTTTTGCTGCATCAGTTCATCCGCCTGCGCGGTCAGCTCATTTTTCTGTGCGTCTAGCTCACGGTTCTGCTGACCCATTCTAGCCAGCATATCCTGAATCGTCTGATAAGCGAGAATTCCTTCAATGCGGGCGCTAAGCGTCGGAACAATAATCTCGATCAATTGATCAGCGTGTTCAAAGAACCGGCTTACGCTCGTCAGCGAAATAACCGCAATAACGTCGCTTCCGGAGACGATTGGAATCGTGATAATTTCATTCGGAGTCAGTTCGCCGCTGGAAGTCGGAAAACGATATTTTGCGTCCTCTTGCAGTCTGCAAATCAGTTGCGGTCTTTTCGTGGCAAGCGCCATGCCAAACTCGCCTTCTGATAACAGCGCATCAAACGACTCCCGCGCTTCTCCATTTAACCCGATCGAATCATAGCATTGGAATGTCTTCTTATCCGCGCTTAGCAAATACACCGCCGCTGTATTGCCGCAAAACTCTTTCGCCAGCTCTTCCAACATGGTTCGGAAGAACGTCTTTTTATCTTCATGCCGCAACATTGCGTCGGATATCCCTGTTGCCTTCGTCTTTAGTTGGATATCCATCTGAATGGCATCCGCCATGGAATTAAAGGAAGCGGAAAGTTTTCCGAATTCGTTTTTTCTGGAATAACCGATTCTCGCGTCTAGTTTACCCTCACGGAAATGACTGATTTCAGTGATGAATTCAGCAAGCGGCCTGCGAATTGATTCTATGATATAGACGCTGATGAGCGCAGAGAGCCCCAGGATAATACCGATAAATACATTCCTGCTTGTGATCATAGATCGGTAGTACGCCGAATAATCCGTGTTCAGTTCGGTTGCTTTGTTGCTTGCAAAATCATCGATCACTTTGATATCCGCTGCAAACTGAATTCTGTAGCTGCCGACATTCCCGTCATCACCCAGGCTGGCAATAATCGACTGCATTTCGCCGGTTTTTGCTTGATTCATCCTGTTTTGTGTTGCCACTTTCCAGTTGATGAAAGATTCGTTTGCCCGTTCTATATCCTCTGTGGGTCCCAAATATAATTCACCAATTTTATCAAGTTGTTTCTCAATGCTGCTGAACGATGTCGCGATAATTTGCTGCGCTTCCTGCTTCTTCACGGCGTCGTCGTTAAAAAGAATATAATCGCGAATCGCAACGCGCGAATCCAAAACATCGATTGTTATTTGGTCTGTCGCTTCCTTCACCTGAAGCGGATGATCGTACAGCGTTTGTTCGCGTTCATACAGGCGGACGGTTTGAACCCCGGAAACCGCGCCTAATATAACAACAAACGCCAAAACAACCGAAAAGCCGATTAGCAGCTGCGCGCCGATTGTCAGGGTTCTTTTATTCATAACGCTCCTCCCCCTCATTCACATCATTCGTAACCTGCTCTACAACGCCATCATTTGTCATCGGTTTTCCCGGGAGATATGTTCAAGAATTATTTGGGTTATAAAAAACCGCAATCGGCATGGATATCGGTTGAAATTTCGTGCTGTTTTTCACGAACGCCCGCTCCGCTTCGCTCACCGCCAGTAGACCGTTTGGAGCCAACGATCGTTCGAATTTTTTTAGTATGTTCAGCCTGATCTCTTTTTTGTAGTACATCAGCAAATTATTGCAGCTTATCAGATCGAAGTTACCGAATATGCTGTCCGGCGGATTTGCCGAAGATGTGTCCAAGAGGTCATAAGCAGAGAAACTGACGTGATTTTTTAAGTTGGCCGATACGCTGTATTTCCCATTGCTCTCTGAAAAATATTGCTGCAAATGTTTTAGTTTCACGTTCTGCATTGCGGTTGCGTCATATATTCCCTCACGTGCAATCGATAATACTTCTCCCGAAATGTCTGTTGCAAAAACACGGAAGCGGATTTCTTTTTGTATCAGTTGTATTTGCTCGTCTATTAGTATGGCAATGGAATACGCTTCCGGGCCGGAGGAACACCCGGCAGACCAAATTCGTATTTCACTTCCTGCTTGCGCGTTTCGAACCAATGCAGGAATAATCCGATGTTCCAAATAGGTAAACATAAACGGATCTCGAAAGAAGGTAGTATAGGTAATGATCAATGATTGAAAAAAGTCTGTTGCTTCGATGTGGTTTTCTTGCAGAAAGGCGCAATATTCAATTGGGTTATTCATCCCGGATGCTTCGTATTTTCGAAAAAAGGACTTGGTTAAAAATTCGTCGTCAAAAACCGACAGATCGACGGCGTATGCATTGGCTGTTTGAACGATCATCGTGCTCAGATTTTCTTCCAATTGCTTCCACCTCCCAGTAAAGCGGGCAGTTTGGTACAGCAACACGATTTGTCCTATATTCCAATATTATATTACATGATTACATTTTACAATAAAAATCCGTAATTTTGTTAAACAAATAGTGTTGCAAAACGCCAAAATAAGGGTATTTTCTTGTTCCATGTAATATTTCAGCGTGATAATACTCAGTATTTCTGATATTACGGAAAAGAAAAGCTAACGGCAAATAAAATATTCGCCGTTAGCATGTAACATTTTATACTATTTAATTTTGTTTTTAGCCGTGGCACTCACCGTGATGCTGGTGTTCGTGGCATACGGAGCCTGTCGTTTTCAGGTCTCCTTTCAGGTATGCTTCAACGGCTGCTTTCGCCTCGCCGGAAGCGCCGACAATGACCTCAACATTTCGTTCGTTAAAGATTTCTACCGCGCCGCCGCCCATGCCTCCGCTGATGATGACATTCACACCGCGGTCGGCAAGAAAGTTTGGCAGAAATCCGGGTCTGTGTCCGGGATTTGGAATCGACTCTTGTTTAACGATCGCGCCGTTTTCCGCATCAAATATCGTAAAACTGTCGCAATGTCCAAAATGCCCCGTCACGAAACTTCCTTCGCTGGCTACTGCAATTCTCATATGATTGACCTCCGTTTTTTTTAATATATTCGAACCCCGCAAAACGGGATAGTTCGCAATACCTAAATTGCTTTCATAGTTATATACCGAGTTGGCGCATCACTTCCGAAAACACGACGCGCACGGCATCTCCGGCTGGACACTTGATATCCACCACCGTCAACCCGCTGTTGATCGCTTTTACCGCTTCGGGATCATATGGAATTCTTCCGACAAAAGGCAAAGCGCGATCCCGGCAAAATTGTTCAATTCGATCTGCCGCGGCTTTATTTGTGTCGGCTTTGTTGACGCAGACACAAACAGGCGTTTTGAATATCCCGGCAGTATGAAGAATTCGCTCCATATCGCTGATACCCGATACGGAAGGTTCCGCAACAATCAGCGTCATGGTCACGCCGCTCATCGACGCGATTACAGGGCAGCCGATTCCCGGCGAACCGTCAATAATTGCAAGCGGCGCGTTCGGGCTGCTCGCGGCAAGCATCTGTTTTTTAACCTCGGTTACCAGCTTGCCGGTGGTGCCGTTTCCCATGTTGAGCCGCGCCGTTGAAAAAACAGCCTCATCATCGGCATACAGCATTTGTTCCCCGGCGATTACCGGCTGCATCATAATCGCATTTGCCGGGCAAACAGCCTCGCAAACGCCGCAGCCCTCGCAGGCAAATAGATTCACCGAATATCCGTTTTCATCGGATATCGCCTGGAATCTGCAATGTTCCATACATTGGCCGCAGGCGATACATCGATCCTGTTCGATTTTTGCCTTTGGCATGCCGTAATAATCCATTTTGCTCGGTTTCTTTTCCTGCGCCAGCACTAGGTGCAGGTTCGGCGCATCCACGTCGCAATCGGCATACGCCTTTGCTTGCGAAAGACGAACAAATGCGCTTGCCAGCGTGGTTTTTCCCGTTCCGCCTTTACCGCTGAGGATCAACAGCTGTTTCATGCCGCACCTCCTCTAACACAGTTTTCAGCAACTCGGAAAACAGCGCCCGATATTGCGGGCGTTCGCGCGCAACAACTTTTGCGTCTGCGTTCATCAATCCTAGTTCGCTGTCAAAGGGAATCCGCCCTAAAATAGAAATGCCATGCTCCACGCAGTATTGTTCCGCTGGATTCGCTTCATATAAGCACTTATTGAGTACTACGCCATAAGGTTTTTGAAAAACGTCGGCAAGTTCGCGAACCATATTCAAATTGTGCACGCCAAACACTGTCGGCTCCGCAACCAGAATACAAAAATCTGCATCTTTGATGCTTTCCATAACGCTGCATGCGCTGCCCGGCGGACAGTCGATGAAAACGGGACCGTTTTGCGAAGTTGTTGTCTGGGAGAGCAGTTTTTTTATGATCGGAATACCGGATGCTTCTCCGGCGTTCATCGTTCCCGTACGAACCCATACATTTTCCGATTTGCCTTCGCGCAGAAATCCGACATTCTGATCCACTTCGGTAATTGCACCTTCCGGGCAAAGCAACGCACAGCCGCCGCAGGAATGGCACACTTCTTGAAACAAAAGCGGTCTATTTTTTACGAATGCGAACGCATTGAATTTGCAAAAATCTACGCATTTCCGACAGCCAATACAGCGGTTTTCATCCACAAAAGGAATCTTGACGGAAACCGTTTCCTCGAGCGATATTTCCGGCTGAAAAAACAGATGTCCGTTCGGCTCTTCCACATCGCAATCAATGTACACAGCCTCACCTGCAACAGCAGCCAGATTCACAGAAACCAGCGTTTTTCCCGTTCCGCCTTTGCCGCTTAAAACCGCAATTTTTGCGCTTTTATGCCTCATGTCCATGAAATCCCGGATGAAACTCTCTCAGCAAAGAAATCTGGTTCTCCAGCAGAGCGTCAATGTTTTGCCGCGCGGTTCCGGGAATTGCCCGGTAGACAAACACCTCTGCTTTTCTAAGAACTTCCTCGGCGTTTTCGCCGCATCTTGGCGTAATCAGCGCGTTCACACCGTGATCTGCAAGCACCTGCGCGGCGCGGATTCCTGCGCCGCCTTGGCTAGCAACAGCCGAATTATCCAAAAAATAGGTCTCTTCCGTTACGCTGTTAAAAAATAAAAAGTATGGCGCACGCCCGAAAGACGGACATACTTCCGAATCCATCGATTGTTCATTCGTCGGTATTGCTATTCTCATCGTTTTTCTCCGTTTCAATTTTCTTTGTTTGCAGTTCATATTCCGGATTGAAGGAACATCTTCTTCCATGGTGATGTTTTTGGCAACGGCTGCCGCACCAGCGGGATACTCCGTCGCAAAGCCGAAATTCGCCGCCTTCAATGCGAAGCATGCTTCCGTCAATCAGCGAAGCGGCTAGTTTTTTTCTTGCGCTGTCATAAATGCTCTGCACTGTTGAGCGCGAAACATTCATTTGCTCGGCGCATTCCTCTTGCGTGCAGCCTTCTGCGTCGATTAAACGGATTGCTTCGTATTCGTCGACAGACATAAAAACGACGTTTCTTTCATCAATCTGCTTGTCGAGCGGGCCATATCGGCTGTTGTCGGGCATGCAACAAACCCGTCTCCATTTCACCGGTCTCGGCATGATTTGCGCCTCCTTTATTTGTTGCTATCGTATCTGTTCATCTTAAATGACTCGAAGCAGTTGATTGCTCCACTTGAAGATATTATTGGCATATGTCAATTACGTGTTAAGTATAAAACCATTATCGGCATATGTCAATAATTAATCTGATTTTTAATTGCAATAGCTTAACTGATTGACAGAAATGCTTGAAAAAGGCATCGCTTATTTTCTCTATAGTTTTGTCATCAATAAAAATAGGTGGCGTTTTCGTCTGCTGTGTCTTACTATTACTTTATGAAAGCTGCTCTTTCCGCACGTCCGCTTGTAGCGCGAGTTGGATAATCGGCTTTGATTTTGAATACTCTGAATCGAGGATACACAAGCATGAAATCTGAAGTGGCAATCGTCAGTTGCAATAGTTACGATCCTTCCGCAGTTTTGTCTGCGGTTGAACGCGGCGTCGGCCTTCTCGGCGGCGCAAGCAAATTTGTCCAGCCGAACGAAAAAATACTGTTGAAACTCAACTGGCTTTCCGCAGATCCGCCGGAAAAATGCGTCACAACGCATCCGTCCGTGTTCCGCGCGGTTGCCGAAGTGTTGCTGCGCGAAGGCGGCCAGCTTTCCTATGGCGACTCGCCGGGGTTCCAATCGCCCGAAACGGCAGCAAAGCGCACCGGCGCAGCAGATGTCGCGGAAGCGCTCCATATTCCGCTGGCGGATTTTCACAACGGACAAGACGTTCATTATGCCGAAGGGCAGCAGAACAAAAAATTCTTTCTTTCCAACGCCGTATTATCTCAAGATGGCGTCGTCAGTCTCCCCAAGATGAAAACGCATGCGTTTCAGCGGGTCACCGGCGCGGTCAAAAACCAGTTTGGCTGTATTCCCGGCGCGCTGAAAGGCGAATTTCATGTGAAGCTGCCGAGCGCATACGAGTTCGCGAAAATGCTGATCGATTTAAACACCTGCATCCATCCAAGGCTGTATGTGATGGACGGCATCATGGCGATGGAGGGCAACGGTCCGCGCGGCGGAACGCCGAGAGCAATGAACGTTCTGCTGTTTTCAACCGACCCGATCGCGCTGGATGCGACGATGTGCCGATTGATGAATCTCGATCCCTCGCTGGTTCTAACGAACCAAGCCGGTCTGGAGATGGGCGCTGGAACCTATCTGGATGAGGACATCCGGCTCCTGGGCGACCCGATTGAAACGTTCATCGCGAAAGACTTTAACGTAAGAAGAGAACCGGAACAGCAAAGCAGCAAACGAAAACAGCCGAACGTTATTAAAAACGCAATTACGCCCAGACCGTATATCATGGGTGAGCGTTGCGTGAAATGCGGGCTCTGCGTCAAGATGTGTCCGGTTACCCCCAAGGCGGTCGACTGGCACGACGGCAACAAACAAAATCCGCCAAGTTACGATTATAACCGTTGTATTCGTTGTTTCTGCTGTCAGGAGATCTGTCCGGAAAGCGCGATTCAGGTGAAGGTACCGTTCCTGCGCCGGATGATGGATCGCTGATTGCTTTCTGGTCAGCCGGACGATAATGGAATTTATCTGTATTCGTCCGGTGTGCAGGCACTCAATTTCTAATCAACTATTACCAACCGGTTTCAATCAAACGATTACGCATTCTGATAGGGTTATACTTGTATAGCCCTATATTTATTGTGCAGTTCAGCGGTTTACAACTGTGTGCTATACTGTTGTTAATTATTCAAGCGATTAAACTGTAGTTAAAAAGGTCAAAATAGTTATGGAAGAAAAATGGAAATCGTTTTTTAAACCGCACAAGCGTGATCATAAAGCGGCGGCATTTTTAAAATATCTCGGGCCCGGGCTCTTGGTGACGGTTGGTTTTATCGATCCCGGAAACTGGGCGTCCAACATAGCCGCCGGTTCGCAATACGGCTATACGCTGCTTTGGATGGTGACGCTGTCCACCTTTATGTTGATCGTTTTGCAGCACAACGCGGCGCATCTCGGCATCGTAACCGGTAAGTGCCTCTCCGAAGCGGCAACGGAGTATATGCGTCCCGGAATACGCAATTTCGTTTTGCTCACATCGGTCGGCGCTGCAATTTCCACCGCGCTTGCGGAGATTATGGGTGCGGCTATCGCGCTAAACATGCTGTTTCATCTGCCGCTCAAACTTGGCGCGGTGCTCGTGCTCGCGGTGGCGCTGACCCTGCAATTTACAAACTCTTACCGGAAAATCGAAAAAATCATCATCGGTTTTGTCTCGCTCATCGGTCTTTCGTTTCTGTTTGAGCTCTGTATCATCAACACGGACTGGGCTTCCGCAGCGGTCGGTTGGGTGGTTCCCGCGTTCCCGAAAGGCGCGATGCTGGTTATCATGAGTGTGCTCGGCGCGGTCGTTATGCCGCACAATCTGTATCTGCACTCGGAAGTCATCCAGAGCAGGCAATGGAATTTGCAGGACGAATCCGTCATTCAGCAGCAGTTGAAATACGAGTTCGGCGATACGCTGATTTCCATGATCATCGGCTGGGCGATTAACAGCGCCATGATTCTGATGGCGGCGGCAACTTTTTTCTCCACGAGCACGGTTGTAACGGATCTCGCGCAAGCAGAGCAAATGCTAAAGCCCTTGCTCGGCAACGCCGCAAGTATCGTTTTTGCAATTGCGCTTCTGTTCGCCGGTCTCTCCTCCAGCATCACGGCTGGCATGGCGGGCGGCAGCATCTTCGCGGGTATCTTCTCCGAACCATACGATATTAAGGACAAGCATACCAAGGTCGGCGTTCTGCTGACCATGGTTCCCGCGACGCTGGTGATCTTTTTGATTAAGTCTCCGTTCGACGGGCTGATTTATTCGCAGATGCTCTTAAGCGTGCAACTACCGATTACGATTTTCGCGCTGATTTATCTCACGTCATCCAAGAAGGTAATGGGCAAATATGCCAATTCCAAGATAGGTAAAATCGTTCTCTGGAGCATCGGATTGATCGTAACCGCGCTCAACGTCGTACTTTTGATCAGCTCGTTTTAAGAACCAGCGTTGTAATTCTGTCACTGACGATGTAGATTGATGCAAACTATGATATGTTCATAGAGCAAAGCTTTTGTAATTCAATGGTTCAATACCATTCGATATTCAAAATAAACGAAGGAGGCATTGCGATGGACAGCAAACAGACAGAGCGCATACGCACAGGCAAGGGTTTTTTGGCGGCGCTGGATCAGAGCGGCGGCAGCACACCCAAAGCGCTGGAACATTATGGTGTTTCCCCTGATTCGTATCATAACGAAGACGAGATGTTTGATCTCGTACACCAGATGCGTACCAGAATTGTAACGAGTCCCGCCTTCACCAGCGAGCATATCCTCGGTGCAATCCTGTTCGAGCAGACGATGGATCGAAAAGTGGAAGGCATGTATACGGCGGATTACCTCTGGCAGAAAAAAGGTGTCGTTCCGTTTCTTAAGGTAGACCTTGGCCTTGCCGCGTTGGAAGGCGGCGTGCAACTGATGAAACCGATTACCGGATTGGATGCTTTACTAAAACGCGCAACAGAGCGGAATATCTTCGGCACAAAAATGCGCTCGGTTATCAAGCAGGCTACGCCCGATGGAATTGCGGCGGTCGTCGATCAGCAGTTTGCCTATGGTAAACAGATTCTGGATGCAGGACTGATGCCGATTATCGAACCGGAAGTTGACATCAACAGCGCGGATAAAGCGCAGTCGGAAGAATTGCTCAAACAGAACATCCTCAAGCATCTTGACGCACTCCCTGTGGGAACACAGGTGATGCTGAAACTCTCCATTCCGACGGTGGACGGATTTTATACCGACCTGATTCAGCATCCGCATATACTACGCGTGGTAGCTCTCTCCGGCGGATATTCGCAGGCGGAAGCCGACGCCCGACTGGCACACAACCCGGGCTTGATCGCGAGCTTCTCCCGCGCACTTGCGGAAGGATTGTTTGCGAACCAAACCGACGCGGAGTTTAACGCGACGCTCGCCAAATCGATCGACGAAATCTATGCGGCATCCATCACCTAAGAATCGATAACAACAATAGCAAACTTTACAAACAAAAACGGATCCCGCAAAAAATCGGGATCCGTTTTTTTGTTGATCTTTAATGTCTTATTCAACGCTAGATGAATCAATCATGATTACCACATATGGTATTCTAAGATTTCTTCAGATATTTTAGCGCCATCTTATATTGGTTCATACCGCCGGAAAGATTGTACACCCGTTTGAATCCGCGGTTGATCAGAATGTTTTGCGCGGCGTTGCCCGTGGTTCCCTTGTTGCAATATGTCACGACGACCGCATCCCGATCCAGCGAATCAACCGCATCGCGAAGCTGCGCATGCGGAATATTGACAGCAGCATCCACATGCGCTTTGTCATATTGTGCCGTTACGCGCGCGTCGATTACGGTGATATCCTCGCCGGATTCCTGTCGCGCAATCAACTCCTCCGCCTGCATCAAAGGACGCTGCGCTCGAATCGCGTTATCGAGGATCATGCCGGTGTACATAACCGGGTCTTTCGTCGTTGAAAACGGAGGCGCATACGCCAGATCGAGATAAAACAAATCCTCCGCCTTCGCGCCGAAGCTGATTGCGGTTGCGAACACGTCAACCCGTTTGTCTACGCCTTCCGGTCCAACCACCTGCGCGCCGAGAAGTCTTCCACTCATGCGGTCGGCTATGGCCTTGATCACAATTTCTTTTCCGCCGAGATACTCCGGTTTCGCAGGTTTGATATTGTGGCAAACAACCGTGTCGTATCCCTCCGCCTTCGCTTCCCGTTCGGTAAGTCCCGTTTGCCCGACGTCAAGCCCCATCACGCGGAAGATGCCTGTACCAAGCGTTCCGCGATATGCCAAAGAACCGCCCGTCATGCAGTCTCCCGCAATGCGCCCCGTTTTGTTTGCCGTTGAGCCGAGCGGCCGGTAAACCGGTTTTCCTGTCACAACATGGAACTGCTCAATGCAATCTCCGCAGGCGAAAACATCCGGCAGATTGGTTTCCATGCGTTCGTTCACCTGAATCGCGCCGGTCGTTCCAAGGCGGATTCCTGCCGCCTGTGCGAGGTCAGTATTCGGGCGCACACCTGTAGAGAGCAATACGAAATCTGCCTCTATGTTTGTTCCGTCCGCCAGCTCGACGGCTCGTTCCGTAATCCGCGTGATCGAAACGCCAGTAAGAACGGATGCACCTTTGCTTTTCAGATGCTCTTCCACATATACCGCAACATCCGCGTCCAGTCCCGGTGTCACCTGCGGCAGTTTCTCAAGCAGGGTAACCCGTATACCGCGCCGCATGAGATTTTCACACATCTCCAAACCGATAAATCCCGTTCCGACAATCGCCGCGGATTTGGGTTTCTGCTCTTCTAAAAATGCTTCTATTCGGAGCATATCGCCAATACCACGCAGGGTAAACACATGCTTCAGCTCTCGTCCGGCAATTGGCGGGGTAACCGCGCGTGCGCCTGTCGCGATCACAAGCTTATCGTATGAGTCTGTAAAAACATCTCCTGTTTTCAGATTCTTTATTGTGGCGGTTTTTGTTTCCGGCAAAACCGAGAGCACTTCATGCTCAGTCCTGATGTCTACGTTGTACTTATCTCGAAAAAACGCTGGATCGCGCGGGGTGAGTTCCTCCGCGCGCGCCACCTCACCGCCGAGAAAATACGGCATACCGCATCCGGAATATGAAATGAACCTGTCTTTTTCATACACCGTGATTTCCGCGTCCTCGCTGTTTCGTCTGGCTTTTGCCGCGGCGGATGTTCCGGCGGCGACCGCGCCTATGATGATGATTTTCATGGGGTTCATCCTTCCGGTTTATTTGCTGTTTTCGGCAGGAAACCAGTGCGTTGTCCGGTTGGCAATTTTGACCAGTATCAGCATCACCGGCACTTCCGTCAGCACGCCTACGATGGTCGCAAGCGCGGCGGGAGAAGACGTTCCGAACAACGAAATTGCAACCGCAACCGCAAGTTCAAAGAAGTTGGAAGCGCCGATCATCCCCGCCGGAGCGGCGATGTCGTGCGGTAATCGAAACAGCCTGCTTGCGCCGTATGCGATAAAGAAAATCAGGAATGTCTGGATGATCAAGGGAATCGCGATGAGCACAATGTGCAGTGGGTTTTCGAGAATTACATTTCCCTGGAATGAAAAGATGATGATCAACGTCAGCAAAAGCCCGATGATGGTCTCCTGATTGAATTTCGGTAAAAACCCTTTTTCAAAATAGGAAAGTCCGCGGCGCTTTATGATCGAAGTTCGTGTGATAACGCCGCCAGCCAAAGGGATTACCACAAACAGCACAACGGAGAGCAACAGTGTATCCCATGGGATTTTTACGCCGCCGATACCCAGTAGCAGCGCAACAATTGGTGTAAACGCAACAAGAATGATCAGATCGTTCGTCGCAACCTGCACAACGGTATACGCAGGATTTCCCTTCGTGAGATGGCTCCACACAAACACCATTGCCGTGCATGGCGCAGCGCCGAGCAGGATTGCGCCCGCAAGATAGTCCTTTGCCAGATCCGCCGGAATCAACGTTTTAAAAATCACAAAGAAAAACAACCACGCGATGCCGAACATAGTAAACGGTTTGATCAGCCAATTGGTTGTCCATGTGACAAACAGCCCCTTGGGATTTTTTCCTACGTTCTTAATGCTTTGAAAATCCACCTTAAGCATCATCGGATAGATCATCAACCAAATTAAAATTGCAATCGGAATCGATACGTTCGCATAGGTAAACCTGCCGAGAAACGCGGGAATCCCCGGTAAAAACCGTCCGATCAGCACGCCCGCAACCATGCAGAGAATCACCCACAGCGTCAGATATTTCTCAAAAAATCCGATGCCTGCCTCTTTTTTTGTTTCCATAATCCTTTTCTCTCCTCAATTGGCCTTGAATTCTGCATTCATTTGAATATATGTTAATCTTCACAGCACTCTGGTTCTGACTGAAGTATGTTCGGTGTTGTTAGTTCACCGAGCATTTCCGCCGCTCGCGCGCTCCCCTCCGCACTGATGCTGTAGTAGGTCCATTTCTTTTCTTGCCGCGCGTGAATAATGCCGGATTCCACTAGAATCTTCATGTGATAGGACAAGGCGGATTGACCGATGCCGATGCGCTCAATCAATACACAAGCGCATTTTTCACCATCCCGTAAAAGCTCCAACACACGAAGTCGTGTCTCATCGCAAAACGCTTTAAACACCGTTGCGTACTCTGTATAATTCGTTTCCATACGGCACCTCATATCAAATTACTTTTATGTGATTAGCATATGATTTGATGGTATCAATGTCAATATATTCGTGGTTTTCAGCATGTAAAACATACGGAAAATCTTTGTAAAATTTAAAACAGATACCGTGAAATGCTTTACGATTTTTATTTAAGAATTATGCAATTTTTAAAGCCTTATTCGTTTTTTTCTGCATAATCTGATCTCGTCTGGATGAATGTTTTTCGTTTAAGAGATTCGCATTCGGTACCACGTGTGGTATTTCGCAGCAAGCATTACTCTAACTTTCATTTGGAGTGTGATCATCCCCGAAAGTCCGTGTTCCAAACAAACTTCATCGTTTTTTGGTCGCACTGAAAATCACTTTTATTTTTCTCGTTTCGTTATCGATTGTAATGAATTTGTAATGATTTTGGAGCAGAAATCATGCCGCTTCTATGTTCTAATTAATATTGTAGAAATTCCGAAAATACATGTTCTAAGTTTGCCGTATCTCTCCGTTAATGCGTACGTTTGTTCTTGTTTTGATCCGGTTTCTTTGTTTGTAAGCAGTCTAAAGCAACGTCAATGTAACAACGATCCGTAAAACCAGCTTCATCGCCAAAAACGTGCAAAAAACAGCCCTTTTCTCAAAAAACTTTTTTTCGAAACCCGTTGAAAAAACACTTCAATGTAATAGTCCATTCCTATAATGGTTATCATAGAATCTGTCTATAAATATAACTAATGTTTTTGCAATATGAGGGGGACAAAAATATGAAAGGATCGCGTATCAGCAAGCTCATCAGCTTGGCACTTTGTTTCTTAATGGTATTTTCGCTCTTGCCCGTGTCAGCGCTTGCTGAAGCCAGCAGCGTGCGGGCACAGATTATTCCGTCAAGCACGTTATCATCGGATGAAGAGACCAGCGATACTCCCCTGTTGGACACCTCTACACCCGAGCCATCATCCGATCCGTCCGATGATCCAACCCCCGACTCATCTTCAAGTCCGGACACGGAAACTACGCCTACGCCAACACCTGCCCCTGTAGAGTTCACCGTTCAATTTGTTGTAAACGGCGAAACGGTCGACACGCAGTTGGTTGTCGAAAATGCGAGTGTAATTGAGCCTTCTTTCATCCCCGATACCCCGGCCGGTGAAGAATTTGACGGCATGGTATTCCTATATTGGGCAACGGCCGACGGTTCAAGTTACGATTTTTCGAGTCAGGTTCATTCCTCGTTTACCCTGTTTGCCAAGTTTGGCGTTGCTCCTTTGCTAATGAGTGCATTGTTTGGATTCTCTGTTGAGTCAACCTCCACACTCAACGAAGTAACTATTACTTTTTATCTCGGCAATAAAGATGACACTGAACTGGCGGTTTACACTTTTTATCTGACAGATGCCCAGTTGGATAGCATACCAGAAAGAGGTGTCGAAGTATTAAACTGGTTTCAAACCAACATGGATGCGGGTATGCTCGGCGTGTCAGGAAACTTTGATAACCATGACGTATATAGTAACGGACAAATAAAACTGGATGGAGCAACATACTTTTATACTGTTACTGCAAACATCATGGAAGGGCAAGTTCCAACAACCTATACAGTCCATTACCTTGACCAAGACACAAATGAAAAACTATACCCTGATCTTACCGTCGCCGCATACATCGGCGATACCGTAACAGAATATGCCAAAACTACCCCAGATGGTTATACGTTAAATTCCACCGATCCGCAGACCATTACATTATTGTATACGGGTAATGTGATAACGTTCTATTATAAGGCCGCTTCTTACACAATTACTTATAATTTGAATGACAGTTCGATCGCTCCGGCGAGCAACAACAATCCCGTCAGCTATACCGCAAACGTTTTGCCATTGACATTAACCAACCCGACGCGACCCGGATACGATTTTGTGAGTTGGTCGGACGGCGGCGTAATCCCTGTTGGTTCGACTGGTAATAAAACTTTCTCAGCGACCTGGTCTGCGCCAATATCATATAGCATCAATTACACCAACATGTTCGACGCTGTGAATTCGTCGTCCAATCCTGATTCATACACCATTGAAACTCCGACTTTCACGTTGTCAAATCCTTCGCGTGTTGGTTATGATTTCCTCCGTTGGGATTCGACCTTCAGCACCACGATTTCGCAGGGTTCAACCGGCGAAAGGACCTATGCCGCTGTCTGGTCTGACCCGATTGAATATTCTATTACCTATAACAATTTACTCGGCGGCACGAATCCGGCATCCAACCTTAATTCGTATACCGTTGAAACCCCGACTTTCACGCTCGCGGATCCGTTCCGCGTCGGGTATAATTTCCTGCGCTGGGATTCGGCGTTCAGCACCACGATTACCCAGGGTGTGACAACCGGAAATCTGGAGTTCACCGCCGTCTGGTCTGTGCCAATACCATACAGTATTGATTACACCAACATGTTCGACGCTGTGAATCCGACGTCCAACCTAGATTCGTATACCGTGGAAACCCCGACTTTCACACTCGCGGATCCTTCCCGTGTCGGGTATGATTTCCTCCGTTGGGATTCGACGTTCAGCACCACAATTTCGCAGGGTTCAACTGGCGAAAGGACCTATGCTGCGGTTTGGTCTGACCCGACCGAATACTCTATTACCTACAACAATTTACTCGGTGGTACGAATCCGGCATCCAACCTTGATTCTTATACTGTGGAAACCCCGACTTTCACGCTTGCGGATCCTTCCCGCGTCGGCTATAATTTCGCGCGTTGGGATTCGGCGTTCAGTACCACGATTACGCAAGGCGTAACCACCGGAAATCTGGAGTTCACCGCCGTCTGGTCTGACCCGATTGAATATTCTATTACCTACAATAATTTACTCGGCGGCACGAATCCGGCATCCAACCTAGATTCGTACACTGTGAACACCCCGACTTTCACGCTCGCGGACCCTTCCCGCGTCGGTTATAATTTTGTGCGCTGGGATTCGGCGTTCAGTACCACGATTGAGCAAGGCGTAACGACCGGCAATCTGGAGTTCACAGCAGTCTGGTCTGACCCGATTGAATACTCTATTACCTACAACAATTTACTCGGCGGTACGAATCCTGCATCCAACCTAGATTCGTATACCGTTGAAACCCCGACTTTCACGCTCGCGGATGCTTCCCGCGTCGGTTATAATTTCGTGCGCTGGGATTCGGCGTTCAGCACCACGATTACGCAGGGTGTAACCACCGGCAATCTGGAGTTCACCGCAGTCTGGTCTGACCCGATTGAATACTCTATTACCTATAACATGAACGAGGGTATTAATGACCCGAGAAACCCCGACACATATACCATCGAAACGCCTACTTTCACCTTGTTCGATCCTTCTCGCGACGGTTATTATTTCCTCGGATGGACGCCTTCGGATACGACTATTGAAATCGGTTCGACTGGCAACCTGACCTTTACTGCAAATTGGGAAAAGAAAATTGCGCTAACTCTAACCGCAAACAGTGCAACGGTCAACTATGACGGAATCTTAAAGAGCGTTAGCGGATTCACCAGCGATGATTCTTCCGGCACGCTGACCTTTGGCGGAACAACTACCGCCGGAGTGCACAGCACAGCACCTGGCATCTATGAAGCAACCTTCCAAAATACGGACGGATTGATTATTTACAGCGGAGGTGTAGACGTTACCAATCAATACACCGTAACGTTCATCAACGGATCGCTGATGATACGGCCGCAGGTTACCTACCGTATCAACGTAAACGGCACTGTTCTTTATACGGAATGGGTCGATTACGGAACCGGAAGCGCGTCCTACAGCGGGTTTACCCCGCCGCAGAACACCACCTATCGCGGCAGCAATTATTACTGGAGCGGATCATTTGATCCCGCTTCGGCAAGCAACATAACCGCTAACACCGTCATCAACGCGTTGTATGTCAGAAACAAAACGTTGATTATCCGCGCTGACTCCGCCGTAAAAGTCTATAACGGCACCGAACAGTCCATCACAACGGCGTCCCTGTCCGATAACAGCGTAACGGTTACCGGATATACGGTCTTCGGTTCCGGCACGAACGTTGGCGTATACACGGCCAATGTTACGCTGACCCCAGACTTCAAGATTATGAGCGGTTCAACCGACGTGACTTATCAGTATGATGTGTCCACGTGGAAAGGGTACCTGACCATTTCGCCCGCTTTCCTGCCGATCGTATACAGCGGTTATTCTGACGATTACGACGGCGCGGCGCACGGCATTACCGTCAGCACAACGGTAGAGGGCGCAAAAATCCGCTACTCGACGTCTCCTCATCTGTTCCCGTCGCAGTACACGCTCAGCGCAAGTCCGACCTATACCAACGCGGACGGACTGCATCTGGTTTACTTCGTGGTGACGATGGATAACTACTTCCCATACTATGGAGTCGCGACTGTTAGCATCAACCCCGTAGCAATTGAGCTGACGGCACAATCAAATGATTTCACGTACAACGGCTCCGCGCAAACCTGGCATTACTATGACGTTACCAGCGGATCGTTCGTCGGATCGGAAGGACTTGCCAGCGTCAGCTTCAGCAGTTTGAGCACGGTAACCAACGTTTCCGACAGCGGAACCTGGAATACGATTACCGGCGTAACATTCCTTCCGGGAACGCTTTCCAGCAACTATACCGTGTCCTATGAACATGGAATCCTAAACGTGCTGCCGGCCGATACGATGGAAGTTAAGGCAAGTTCGTATTCGGACATCTATGACGGAGCCGCTCATGGCGTCACTGCCGCGGCAAATATTCAGGGTACCGATACTGCTATTACCGACGGAACGGTGATCCGCTACAGCACTTCACCGCACACGGATCCGGCGGACTATGAGCTGACGGAAAGCCCGAAAGCGACGCACGTCAGCGAAAGCATGACCGTGTACTTCGTTGCAACCAACCCGAACTATAATCCGGCCTTCGGCAGCGCAGATATCACAATCGAAGTCCGCGATGTGAACGTAATTTCCGACTCCGATTCGAAAGTGTTTGATAACACCGCACTGACAGCAACCGGCTACACGATTGAAGACCTCGCCGGTATTGCAGACGGATTCGTTTCCGGCGAAGGTTTTGCAACGGAACCCGCACCAACGGGCAGTATTGTCAATGTTGGAACGGTGGACAACCTGTTTGATCTGCCGGAACTGAAAGCCAACACGACTGCTGGCGACTATAACATCACGCGAGAATACGGCACGCTGACGATAACGCCGCGTACCGTAACCATCGTAATGGATTCTGCGGCGAAAAACTTCGGCGATGTCGACCCGACCTTCACATATTCGCTCATGACCGGCGTTGGTTATTATGACATCATCGACGGCACCGGAATCACGGTCAGTCCGATGCGCACCGACATCAGCGCGGCAACCGCGGAAGACGTCGGCGTCCATACGGGCGTCATCTCGGCAGATATCCTTGCGGCGGACGCTACGGCAGAAGCCAACTATTCCATTACTGTAACGCCTGCGGACTTCACCATCGACCCGCAAATCGTCTACGACGCGAACACGACGGATGCCGTAACGGGAATGCCTGCAACAGTGTGGTTTGCGTATAACACAGCTGCCCTTCTGAGCGACGGTGCTGGTGTGGCGCGGGTTGGCTACACGCTGACAGGCTGGCAGGACGCGGCAACCTTAACCGTCTACCTGCTCGGTGAAACGATTCCTGCTCTGACGGAGAATATTACGCTTCTCGCCGTCTGGGCACCGATTCCCTATTCGGTTACGTATGTAGCCGGCGCGGTTGGCGTTACCAACATGCCTGCGAACGTAGCTGCTGTACTGTATAACACCAACTACACCGTCTCCGGTACGATTCCGCTGCGTGCAGGTTTCACCTTCGTTAACTGGACTACAACGGGTATTACCGGCGTTGCGCAAACCTATGCATCCGGCGCTGCCTTTGCAATGCCGGCAAACAACGTAGTACTTACTGCAAACTGGGTTGCCAACCTCTCGCCTGTCATCTATCATGCTAACGGCGGTACTGGTACAGATTATACCGAAGACCTCCACGCAACGCTCTCTCTGGTTACGGTTGACGCAAACTCGTTCACGAGAACCGGATACCGATTCATCGGCTGGAGTGAAACCCCAACCGGAGCGGTAACACAGCAGCCGGGCAACACATTTGTAATGCCCGCAACGGAAGTCAACTTCTATGCGCAATGGGAACAGCTCTACTACACCGTTACCTATATCGTTAACGGCGGAACGCTGGATGGTTTAGACGGAACCACGCCGTACGCAAGTTACACCGATATTCCGTATGGCGCAACTGTTCCGATTCCGAACGATCCGTCGCAAGATGGTTACACCTTTGGCGGATGGACCAACGTAATCCCGGCCACGATGCCGGATCAGGACCTGACGTTCTATGGAACACTCACGCAGGTTTCCCTGCAGGCGCAGATAATTCCAGATCAGGCAACGCCGCTCGCTGGACCGACCTGGTCACTGGCAAACCTGATTCTGGCAGCGTTAACAACCATCGGCATCGGCTCGATCATCGCCTTGTTGAAGAAGAAACGAGCTGACAGACTCACACGCGCGAATAAGACGTTCCGCATCTCGACATTACTTCCCGCGGCAGGCGCGATTCTTGCATTTATTCTGACGCAGAACTTGTCAGGCGCAATGGTCATGGTTGACCGCTGGACGATTCTGATGGCGGGTATCACGCTTGTGCAAGCGGCGCTGGTTGCGCTCGGTTTCCGGTCGAAAGCGCATTAATCGAAAACTAATCTCATTGAACTACACAAAAAGAGACGCTGAAAAGCGTCTCTTTTTTGCGCGCACTGCAAGCCAACTGCCTTTACTAGCTTCATATATCGCTACTTCATAGCACTATAACTTTGAAGGCAAGAGATGCCCTCTTTTCTGATCGTGAATCAATTAAAATCGAAAAATAACTCGTCTGTATTTGTATGAAACATAATTTGCATGAATAGATATACAGAACAACCAATCATGATTTTTATGACAATATCGCTTTGTACTAGACATAAACAATACTTTTGATGATTTACTTATTTTCAATCAACAAAATCGCCCAATTTCCCCTGTCTACAATATGCATTGACATAATCTTTATACGCACATAAAATAAAATCATAGCAGTGATTTCGTGATCTCTAGAGGTGTCAAAATGCTGAAGAAAAAAGATAGTTCGGATGAAAGCCAACTTAGTGTTTTCTTCCAAAGCGTCTTTCAAAATTGTCCTGATGCAATTGCTGTTACGAGACTGTCCGACGGCATTATCTTTCATGTCAACGACGGTTTTTTTCGGGTAACCGGTTATCTTCCCACTGAATCAATCGGTAAAACCACATTAGGACTCAATCTTTACCGCAATCCGAAAGATCGCGAACATATCCTGATGAAAATTCGGCGCGATCGCTTGCTCAACGAAGAGTCCGTGCAAATCGTACGTAAGGATGGAAGCGATTTTACGGGTTATCTTAGCGCGCGCATTTTTACCTATAACAAAGTCGATTACGTCAACATCCACTTAAGAGACCACTCCGAACAAAGCCGTTTGGAATATAAAGTTCAGGAAAGCGAAGAAAAATACCGTCTGCTCTTTGAAACCATGGATCAGGGGATCGTGTATCAGGATGCCGCGGGTAAAATTATTTCGGCGAACCCTGCTGCGGAGCGTATGCTGGGTCTTTCTATAGAAGAGATGAAACTGCGCACGTCACTCAGTCCCGAATGGCGCACAATGCATGAAGACGGATCTCCTCTTTCCGGCGACGAGCATCCCTCCATGGTTGCGCTAAAAACCGGAAATCACATCGGCCCGCAAATCGTTGGCGTCTACAATTCATTGCTGGATGACCACGTATGGCTTTCCGTCACCGCTACCCCGTTGTTTCATAAAGGGGAAGACCGACCGTATCAGGTTTATGTCGTCCTAAAAGATATTTCGCAGGAACGACATGCACAGAAAAACTATCAACAGCTCTTTCACGAAATGATCGATGCTTTTGCACTGCACGAAATGATATTTGACAGCGACGGATCACCCGTTGACTATCGTTTTATTGCGGTTAATCCGGCGTTTGAGCAAATGACCGGCCTGAAAAAAGAAGACCTGATCGGGCGTACGGTTTTGGAAGTTATTCCGAACACGGAACATTACTGGATTGAAACATACGGCCACGTTGCATCAACGGGCGAACCGATTACGTTTCAAAATTATTCCGCGCCCCTTCAGAAGCATTTTAACGTAACGGCTTATCGCCCCGCGCCGGGACAGTTTGCCTGTACGTTTTCGAATATTACGGAACGCATTCTCATGCAGGAAGAAGCGCAAAAGGCCGAAGAACAAATTGGTCGTCTCGCGCATATCTGTAATATTGCGCCCGGCGCTATCATCGTCCATGATTACAATGGAAAAATCCTTTATGCAAACGAAATCGCTTGCGCCTTGCATCAATATTCCCTCTCAGAAATGTTAACGATGAACTTACGCGATCTCTCCACGAGTACTGCTGAAGAGATTTCCGAACGATTCAGATTGATCGGAACATATGGTGAAGCAACGTTTGAAAGCATACATCTTGCCCAAACCGGATCCTCTGTTCCCTTCTTTATCTATGCAAAACAATTCGAATGGGACGGTACCCCCGCAGTATTAAGCACGGGGACCAATTTATCGGAGCGTTTGAAAGCGGAACAACAAATCAAAGAAATGCTGGAGCAAAACGAACGCATTCTGAACAACCTGCAGGACGCCTATTTTCAGGCGGATTTGGATGGTTCGTTCCGTATGCTCAATCCCCGCGCAATAGAAATGTATGGCTATTCTCAGGATGCGGAAATGAAGCGCGTTTCCATGCATCAGTTGTATGCCGATCCGGAAGGTCACGCTGCACTTCTGGAAAAGTTGAAGTCGAACGGTCGCGTAACAAACTATGAATGCTTGGCGCTAAAAAAAAGCGGCTTAAAGTTTTGGATTTCCATGCACGTTCAATACCAAAAAGATGACGCTGGAATTGTGACCGGAATCGAAGGCTTGATTCGCGATATCAGCAAGAGAAAAGCATTGGAAGAAGAAGTTGAAAAACAGCATCAGTCGCTGATTGAAACAAACGAAGTCTTAGAAAACCGTCTCAAACAGTCCATCAACGCTCTTTCCAAAATGGGCGAGCTGCGCGATGTTTATACCGCAGGCCACCAGAAACGCGTGCAGCAGCTTGCCTGCGAAATCGGCCGCTATTGCGGAATGTCGCAGGAAGCGATCACAAATTTGTCTTACGGCGCCCTGATTCACGACATCGGCAAGATCTATATCGCTTCTGACATTTTGAATAAGCCCGGAAAGATCACGAATCTGGAATATCAGATTTTACAGACGCATGCGGAACACGGGTATCATATCGTGCGGGAAATCGATCTGCCGCAGGAAATTTTAACCATGATTCTGCAACACCACGAACGATTGGACGGCTCCGGCTATCCCGGAGGATTGCAAGGAGATCAAATCATTCTCGAGAGCAAAATACTCGCCGTAGCGGACGTTGTAGAGGCGATGACGTCGCATAGACCTTATCGTCCCGCTTTGGGCATCGACGCCGCGCTCAATGAAATCGAAGTGAACAAAGGCACCAAGTTCGATCCCGCAATTGTGGATATCTGCGTTTCCCTGTTTCGGAAACACAACTTCAGCTTTGTCGAAAGTTAACCCCTCTTTAAACGGAAAATATAAACGCAAGCCCGGAAAGAATACGTTTCCGGGCTTGTTTGTTTTTTCGGGTAATCCTTATCTTCGTTCGCCTGCTTCTCGCCTTTGATATTGCGGAAACTCTACAGGCTCTCGCCTGTTATGATATGCTGCGTAATTCTGTTCGTAATCATCGTGAAAACGAGTTGGCTGCGGCAGCTCCCTTTGCGGTTGATAAGCTGCAACGTTGCGCTGCATAGGTGCGGCATATTCGCGCTCTGTCGGCATCGTATGACTATGCGAAGCAAACCTGCGTTCTTCGCGTTTGCGTTGACGCTGAAACAGCAGCACCGCCGAAAATGCCCCGTTCCCAATTGAAAAAAGCGCGAACAGCAGAATCAGCCATTTGCTCAGGCTGCTTGTTAAAAACTCCATTGCCGGATTAAACCGGTCGATTACAAAAAACACAACAAACATCATGCCAATAATAATGCTGGCATGTGCAAAAAATCCCCATATTGCCTGTTTATCTCGCATGGTCTTCTTCCTCCCCGATCGAACCGCCGATCGGCCACTCTTTCTACTCTCTTTTTCTATACGATCAATTTAAAAGCAAATGATGTCGCTGGAAGATCGACCGCCATTTGTCGGTTTGTTTACAACAGCGCCGTCAAACACCATCATCGCCGTCGCGCCACCGTCAAGGTTATAAGCCGTCTGACAACCAAGCGCGGCGAATGTGTTTGCCAGTTCGTCAAGCGTCATGCCGTCGGAATATCCTGTCTGGCGACCATCAACTACGATAAAGCAATAGTGTCCAGGTTCGTAATATCCAATTGCACAGCGCGGATTCTTCACTTTAATCTTGCTCGAAGACGTATCGCATACCGTTCCGTTTTCTACCAGCGCCGGGCCAAATGCCCACGCCTGCCATACCGTCTCGTCAAATGTTTCCAGCGCCGAGATTGAACCGTTCTGATAAACCTGCATGGTACCGTCCCGTTTTAGTACGCAGACGTCGTCTCCCATCACGTCTCGGTAGAGAACGCCGTTTCGCACCACGACCCCGTATTCACGCGCGCCGTAATAGTCGCCGGAAACCGCAAATATCGCTTTGTTGTCCTGCGCAATTTTCGCCGGCATTTCATGCAGTCCCCGCCCGTATGACCCTTTTGCAAACGCCGTTTGGAAAACGTCAATATTCTTGACCCATACATCCGCAACAAAATACGTCGAATCATACGCTTGTTCTTTCCGAATCGAAATCCGGAAGTTGTCTGTCTGGCTGCTCAACATTGCGTCAGCCCCAGTATCATACGATGGGAAAACCGATGAAAAGTCACCGGACGCTGTTAAAGGTGTCGCCGTCGGAGCCGGTGTTTGCTCAATCTCCGGTGTAGCGCTCGGTTCCGCCGTTACAGTAGCAGTCGAATTTACCTGTTGCAGCAACTCTGTTTGAATCGGCTCGGCCTGAACATCAATTGTATCGATAGCAGCTTGTGCCGTTTCATTGCTCGATGTTTGCGCCGATTGCATACGCGGAGCAATCACATAGATCAGCGCCGCCGCAAGCATGACCATAGCAAAAATCAGCGCGTCTCGAACAATCAATATCGCGCCTTTATGATCCTGTTTGCCGCCTTTGCCTGTTGTGCGCTCCATCGCAGCCCCTCCTGTTACGAGTTACATAGTAAACAATACAAATGAGAATCACACGACGGAAACATGAGAATATGATGAAGTTTTTGTATGATCGAAACCCTACGAAAATCGGCTTCAGGTTGCTTCATTTTCGTAACGAATTCCCATTTTCCTTCGTTTTTCGCTAAATTCTCATGCAATCCTCATTGAAACGGATTGTGTTCGATATATAATGAAAGAAACGCCGCATCTGCGGCAGAGCATCGGGGGAAACCGTATGCGGATTTTAATTGTCGAAGACGAGGCGGAGATCACAAGGTTTCTTACACTGGAACTGCAGCACGAAGGTTATCAAACCGCAAGCTGCTCCGACGGCCGGAGCGGACTTGAACGCGCCCTGTCCGGGGAATTCGACCTTGTTTTGCTGGATGTCATGCTTCCGGAACTCAACGGCATCGAGGTACTCCGCCGCTTAAGGAAGCTTAGCGCCGTGCCTGTTATTCTCGTTACCGCGCGCGATGCTGTCATGGAAAAAGTCAACGGCCTCGACATGGGTGCAAACGACTACATCACCAAGCCTTTTCATATTGAAGAATTGCTTGCGCGGATTCGCGTTGCGCTGCGCTGCGGCGAACCGGGCACGCAGACATCCGGAGATGATTATCTCTCGCTCGGAGATCTGTCTCTCTCTTCTGCTTCCCGTCAGGTAACCCGCGCAGGTGAAATTATCGAAATGACGAAAACACAATACGATCTGCTGGAGTATTTGCTGAGAAATCGGGATATTGTACTCACACGCGATCAAATTTTAAGTCATGTCTGGGGATATGAGTACGCGGGCAACAGTAACGTTGTCGACGTATACGTGCGCTATGTGCGAAACCGGATACACGATACAGAAGAGAGCAAAATTATTGAAACGGTACGGGGGATCGGTTATGTCATACGCGACAAAACACGGAAAGAGTAAACTCACCAATCGACTGACCAGATCATTCGCATTGCTGTTCTCCGCCATTTTTCTTATGATCTCTGTCGGTGTTTTCTTTTTGGCATTCCGTTTTCTTCTGCAAAAGCAATGGGATCACCTGGGCAATACGCTCGAGCTCATCAGCGATAATTTAGTAGAGGAAGTGGAAGAGGGTGAATCTCTCTCGAGCCACGAGCTGCTGGAAGAACTCAACGTGGATTCCAACCTGTCGATCTTTATCTACAACAATGACGGCAAACTGGTTAATCGCGTTTTGAATTTTCCGGTGTCAGATGTGAAAAACAATTCATCCGGACGAAAAATCGAAACGTTTTTTTACAATGATACGTTGATGTTGCGCGCATATAGTTCAATCTCTGAGCACGGAAAATCGTACGGCAACCTCCATTTGATATACTCCATGTCCAATGAAACAGCTTTTCTGAAGCTGCTCGGCTTTCTGCTGCTCGGTGCGAACATTGCCGGCGCGGCAATCGCCCTGCTGATGAGCCAACGAACCAGCAGACGCATGCTTGCGCCGATTGGTCAAATGATCACCGCCGCCAATCTGATCGACAGCCTTACGCTGGACGCCCGTCTGGAAGTGCCGGAAGCGGACGATGAACTCAGAAGCCTTGCTACTACAATCAACGGCATGCTGGACCGCGTATCCGCCGCATACCGGCAGCAGGGCCGCTTTGTTGCGGATGTTTCACATGAGCTGCGCACTCCGCTTGCCGTGATGCAAGGCAATGTGGATCTGCTCGCCCGTTGGGGAACGGAAGACCCTGTCGTGCGGCAGGACAGTATACGCGCGCTGCAAACACAAACGGAATACATGAGCGAACTGGTTGAAAACCTGCTTCTACTTGCGCGCTATGACAACGCGCAGGCGCGCTTGAATCCGGTGACATTTTCAGTTGGCGAGCTGTTTGACGAACTAATCGAAGAGCAAGCCCTGATCGATCCGGATCATCAATATGAATATGAAATTCCACCTGACGATACCATCACTGCCGATCACGCGATGATCAAGCAACTTCTGCATGCGTTAATCGACAACAGCGTGAAATACACGCCGTTTGAGGGGTTAATTCGTCTTTCCTTGTTCCGCGTAGATGGGTTCGTCTCGCTTCAGGTGCAGGATTCCGGCGCAGGCATGTCGTTGGAGGACAGCGAGCATGTGTTCGAACGTTTTTATCGTGTCGACGCTGCCCGCACGCGAACGACCGGAGGGATGGGTCTCGGTCTTTCCATCGTGCTAGCTATCGCGCAGGCGCACGGCGGAACCGCTCGTATAGAAAGCGAGCCCGACGTTGGAACGACGATCACGATAACCATCCCGCAGTCATAACGATAAGTTTTCGGATTCAGCACAGCTATAAAACACAAAAAGCCCTTTCGATGTCAGTCGAAAGGGCTTTTTTGCAATTCTCTCATGCAGTTCTCATGTTTCTCCCCCGCGTTTCTCATATTGCGGTGCTATTCTGTTGTGAGTTTAGTGCGGGAGGAAACCATGGAACGCAGGCAGGGACATCGAAAGCCAAACAAAAAACGCAAAGTAAAGGGTTGGAAGATCTTCCTGCGGGATTTCGCTCTATTCGGTATCGCACTCAACGTGTTTGCACTTTTTCATCATGTATTGCCTCGAAAGCTGCAGCCCGTTGATACATCCGCATATGCAGCGGCTGTAGCCGAAGCCACATCATCGCCGTCTCCTACGCCGGATACCGGCGAAACGCAGGCGGCGGAAGCAACACCTGAACCAACCGCAACACCCGTTCCGGGCGATTTCTCCGCAACGTTTCCAACCGAAGACACCGGTGTTGGCGCGCTCTACAGCTATCAAACCGATTCGGTCCGCATCGCGATTAACCGCATTCAGGAAAACGACGTAACATATTTTGTTGCGGATGTATACGTGCGTTCGATTGACGCACTGAAAACCGCGTTTGCAAAGGGTACCTATGGAAAAAGCATCTATGATTTTCCTCTCACCACCGCAAATGCAAACAGCGCCGTTTTTGCGGTAACTGGAGATTATTACAGCGCGCGCAGTCAGGGAATTGTTGTACGAAACGGCACGCTCTATCGCGACGTTGCCGGAACGGATGTTTGTGTGTTGTATCAGGACGGAGAGATGAAAACATATGATGCATCCTCCTTCAATCTCTCCGATGCAATCGCGCGCGGTGTTTGGCAAACATGGTCGTTCGGTCCGCCGCTTCTGGATGAAAACGGCGCGCATATCACCGAGTTTGATTCCCAGTTGACCGAGCGGCATCCGCGCAGCGTAGTCGGCTATTATGCACCGGGGCATTATTGCTTTGTTGTCATAGACGGTAGACAGACCGGATATTCGATCGGCATGCGACTAACGGAGGTTTCCGTGCTGATGGAAAGTCTCGGCTGCAAACAGGCTTACAATCTTGACGGCGGCGCAACCGCGGTTATGATGTTTCAGGGAAATGTCATAAATCAACCTTATAAGGGCGGACGCGAATCCGGCGATATCATCTACTTCAATTAATCCGGTGCTTTGGCATCTGTCAAAGCACAAAAAAACGCATGCACAATATCTGTGCATGCGTTTTTTTCAATATAAACTGTTCTCAGTGCAATAGAACTTTGTCTCTACCGGAATTCTTGGCGCGGTATAGCGCCTCGTCAGCGTTGGAAATCAAGCCCTGTTCACTGTCAGGTGTCGATTCCGGCATAGAATCTCCGCCGATACTAATCGTTACAGCGATTTGGCTTTCGCCATAATGGGTTTTATGTTCGCGAATAATGCGTCTTGCCCGCTCCGCAACGGTGTAAATATCCTCTTTCGAAGCGCCCGGCAACACGACAAGAAATTCTTCTCCGCCGTAGCGCATCAGTATATCGCCTTCGCGCATCGCTTCGCGAATCTGGGTGGTAACGTTCCTCAGCACGCGATCTCCGATCACATGCCCGTATGTATCGTTTACCTGCTTGAAGTGGTCAATGTCGAACATCAGCACGCCAAGCACAGTGCCGCGGCGTATCGCGCGGGAATACTCTTCCTGCAGGCGCAAAAGGCCAAATCGGCGGTTTAAAACGCCTGTTAGCGGATCGAGCGCAGCGAGTTTCTGCATTTGCTCATGCTCCAAAGCATTATGCAGTGCAACGGCAAGACTTTGGGTAAAGATGGAGAGTTGCTTGGAATACCCCGATTGGAAGCATTCCGCTTTGGCGAGTAGTATGACCGCTATCGGAACGTTTTTAAACAATACCGGCTCAATGATCACTTCTTTGGGGCGGAACTGCGTAAGCGTACTTTCTACGATTACATCATCCGGCAGGGATATGGTAAACGATTCCTTTTTGGAGAATGCATTCAGAATATGTGAATCCGAAATGAGTGCGTTCACGTCCTGAATTCCGAACGAATGTAAAACACCGATTTCTCCGTTTTGGTCAAACAATATTGCACCTGCGTCTGCGTCTGTACCGTTCATTACGCGATCCAACGCATATTCCGCGAGCGTACGCAAATCGAGCTGGCCTGAGAAAATCGCAGTATACGTCTTAATATCGTCCAGCATGCGCAGCGAGCTGGAAAACGACGTAATTAATTCGTTAAACGCCTGCGCACTTCGCCCGAATTCATCGTTCGTATCGATGGGGATGGTGCAGTGTTCCGGATCGCAATCGCCAATGTTTCCGCTTTCCGAAACGGTGATGATCGAGTTTTTCACTTCGTACATTTTTTCGGTGATGAGCGTCAGTTTTCGCTCTACCGTAGTGCTCGTCATAAGTATATTGAAAAATCCAACGATAATACCCGCGACGACACAAGCAATAAAGCTGAGCGCGCTGAGCGCGATATTTACCGGTACGCCGAGCAGTATCATGAAAAATGGAAATGCGATTCCAATTACTACACCAAAGCCTATCATCCGGATAGCCAGAGATAAAAACGTGTTGCGTTTGCGCTTCATTCGCGGTCCCTCTCACTCAAGTTAACATAATAGCAGATCTTACGATTTTCATCGCAAACCCGAAAAAATTTAATTTACTTCCTTTGCGTTTTTGCGGCAAATATAGATATAGGCGCTATCCAGGAAGTTAAACCGGCAGGAACAATTTTTTCCTGCTTCCTTGGCGCGATATAGCGCCTTGTCGGCATAATAATATGCGTTCCGCGCAAGCGAACTTGGCAGCAGGCAAAGCCCAACGCTGATTGTTACCTGCGCATGATCCAGCGCGCCGGAATGCGGAATCGCCATTTGTTCAATTGATGCGCGCAATGTCTCCGCAACCTGCTCGCAGCGTTCTACGGATTCCTCCGGCCATACGGCCAGAAACTCTTCTCCGCCGATTCGGCCGATTTCAATATCGTTTTGAACGCTGTAAACGCGCAGCGTTTCCCCGATTCTGCGTAAAAGTACGTCTCCTTCCGGATGCCCGTAGCTATCGTTAAATTGCTTATAATCGTCTATATCCAACACGATACAAGCAACGCTTTTGTTGTCCCGCTCGCATTCGTCCAATATTGTTTCATATCGGTCAAAAACCATGCGTCGGTTCATAAGCCCAGTCAGTTCGTCGGTCGTCGCGGTGTGGTAAAGCGTGAAGTTCGCCCTCTGTAGATTACTTTTCGCAATGATGTTATCCAGAGCCAAATGCGACTGATGATAAGAAACAAACACCCCGACCGAAACGGAAATAAACGTATAAATCATATCCGTATGCCAGTGTTGCAATGTTTTCATACGATAGCTTAAAAGCAGAAACAGCACTGCCATCGGTATAACCGTCAAAACGTTTTGTACAGGCGGCGTATCGAAGCTGATCTGTACAAGTAAAAACATCCAAACGCTCAGCACACCCAGTTCATCGCCGGAAAGAAACGTTCCAAAATAGATGCCGATAACATAAAGCACGATGGATGTGGCGTAAACAATCACTGCCGTCCCATAGATGGGTCCTGTCGAAATTCGGCTCAACCAACGTGTTGCAGAAACATAAAAAATCGTCAGTATCGCGAATCCCATCGCTATAAAAATCAGATGATTCGCGCTTTTGTTAGCGGCTGTGCAGAACATGGCAAAGATCAAAAGCAAGCCCGCCGTAATCAGGCAGATGCGTTTAACGGTATGCAGATTGGCGCGATTCGATTCCGCGCGGAATTGCCGAACCGTATCGCGATCATAACCTAAATATCGCCAGCGCTGAATTGCCGTTAAGATTCGTTTTGCCAATTGCCGATCCTCAACTGTTCAAATCCGCCATGCCCGGCTTAAGCCGAGACATATAAGAATCCCCTCGCTTTTCAAGGCTTCACGGGGGATTCTACATATTATTTATTCATACATTGTAATAGTATAGTTATTCTATTAGTCACAATGCAATATTTTTTGTAAAAAAAGAATAATCTTACGCAATTTATCTGTATTCGATCAAACGTTAATAAACAGCTGTCAAAGAAGTTTCTTCCGTTTAAAGAAAATGAAGCTGACAATGACAACCAGAACGCTCAACAGAATAACCGCCGGATACCCAAATCTGCTTTTTAACTCCGGCATATATTGAAAATTCATGCCGTACCATCCGACAAGCAGCGTTAACGGAAGGAAAATCGTCGTAACGACCGTAAACACTTTCATGATACGGTTCGCGCTATAATCCAGCGCTGCCATATACGCCTCCCTTACCTGCACGAGGCTGTCGCGCAGTATCTGTGCGTTTGCGGAAAGACGAACAATTTTTTCCCGGACCGTGCGAAAATGATACAGGTTCTTTTCGGAAAACAGGTCGGCTTCGTTCTCGATCATCGCGTCGAAGATATCCAGCAGCTGCTCGTAATAATTTCGAACGATCAACAACCGACGGCGGAGCGAGAGGATTTCGCTGTTGAATGTCTTCTCCGTCGTACCGTTTTCAATTTGTGCCTCCATGCCGGCTATGCGGTCGTCAAAGCTCTCCAAATCGCGCCCGTCGTTGTCCATGAGCCGCTCGAAGAACACGCAGATCAACCGCTCCAGTGAAACCGCTTTCAGGCTCATGCGGCGCGCCGCCTCGTCCATCGCAAAAGGAATGCTGCCATCGTCGTCCCGAAGAGAGACCAGCAGCATCAGGTTTTTGCGAACGAACAGACCAACGCGGTCGCGCGCACCATATACATTTGCGACCTCTCGCACCGAAACGACAGCAAAGAGTTTGCCTTCCGAAAATTCCACCGCGGAGCGGAACCGCTCGTCCGACTTTTCGCACTCTTCCGCTTCACGCGCGCCGAACCCGAGCCGTTCGCCGAAGCTGCCCTTCAGCAAATCCAGCGAAACGACGCCCGCCGTCAGGCGCGTTCTGTCCATATGTTCCGGCTCTACCCGCCGGAGTTGATCCGAAAACTCGTATAACATCGTATGGTTCCCCCGCCGCTCTTCCTAATTGTAATATGCCGCTTCTTTTCCGGCTTTCATGCGCTCACTGTGATATACTAAAGCTAGATTTTATGCGCATGGAGGCAAACATGGCACAGGAAGACCGTTTTATCAAGATATATGGCAAAGGCATTGCAAACGTAAACGAAATCTGGGTTGATCGCGAAACCGGAGTCAATTACTTGTTCCACTCCGCAGGTTACGCAGGCGGGTTAACGCCGCTGCTCGACAAGGACGGAAAGCCCGTAGTTACCGACGCATACACGCTGGAGCACACATACAGTCGCTAAGCGCGTGCACTTTTGCAGGAAGGCGGTTTCGCTTTCCTGTTTTTTATTTGTCAGGAGCGAATCAGTTCCAGCTTGTACACAACGGGACGCACCCCGTCCGTACAGCAGAGGATGCGCGTGCCGCCGTCGCGATACCAGGTGTTTTCGTCACCTCCGGTATACAGCGACGCAACCGACGCATACAGGTCGATCCACGCCCAGGGGCAAAGCCCATCCGGCTTTTCCGCGCTGCCGGTATAGAGAAACACATCGCCAACCGCTTGCAGAGGGCAGGCGCCGGCGCTCGTGCCCTCGCTTAAATATTGCTCCGCCAGATCGGGATAAAACTCCCGTTTCAGTACGGTGATTCGAACGCTGTTCACGCTTTTTCCTCTAAAACTTTCACATAAAACATACGGGAACGCGGGCCGTCAAACTCACAAAAGTAGATGCCCTGCCAGGTGCCGAGCAGCAGCTGCCCGTTGCGGACGATGACCGTCGCGCTGCTGCCGAATACGCTCGCCTTCAGGTGCGCCGCGCTGTTGCCCTCCATATGGCAAAACTCCGGCCGGTCGGGGTAGGTTTTTTCCAAGGCGAACACAAGGTCTTTTACCACATCCGGATCGGCGTTTTCGTTGATGGTGATTCCCGCCGTCGTATGCGGGCAATAAACCACGCACAGGCCGTTTTTCACGCCGCTTTCGCGCAGCGTCTCCTTCACCGTTTGGGTCACTTCCGTCCAGCTGTTACGCCCCGTAGACAGCGAAAATTCGCGCAGCATATCGTTTTCCCCTTCCTGCGTGGTTTCGTTTGAACCATTATACCACGCCGCGCCGAAAATCCGTTTACGAATACAACCGATGCTGATAAAATATGGCTATCACAGCATGCAAGGAGACGACGCGTATGGCGACGGAAAAGGATAAAATTTCGACGAAAGCCGAAAGCAAAACGAAGATTCGCGGTTACGGCATTGAGTTGAACGACGAAAAGCTCTCCCGCATCGACAAGATGGTGGAGAGCTATGAAAAGCGCGTCGCCGCCCGGCTGGACGAGGACTATGAACTGCACACCAAGCGCAGCGACCGCGTGGCGGACAAGGTTGCCTCGTTCGGCGGCAGTTGGACGTTTATCATCATCTTCGCGACGTTTCTCTTCCTCTGGATTCTAATCAATACGCTCGCGTTTTTAGGCGTGCAGTTTGACCCGAAACCGTTCATTCTGCTCAACCTCATCCTCTCGTTCATCGCCGCGTTTCAGGCGCCGATTATTATGATGAGCCAGAACCGACAGGCCGCGCGGGACAAGCACGAGGCGATCATCGACTTTGCGATCAACTACAAAGCCGAGCAGGAGATTGACGACATGCAGAAGCATCTGCACCGGATGGAGGCGGAGATTGCGGAGTTGAAAGAGATGTTGAGGGAGAGGGAGTGAAAACAAATTGATCAAAATTGCTTTTTATACTATAATTAACAGTATAGTTTGAGAGAGGTCAATTATGAAGAGGATTGCAGTATTTAATCACAAGGGTGGCGTTTCAAAAACAACAACATCATATAATCTAGGTTGGAGTCTTGCTTCACTTGGCAAGCGAATTTTACTTGTTGATGCCGATGCTCAGTGTAATCTCACTCAATATGCGTTAGGTCAAGATGAATTTGAAAAATATTATGAGTCCGGATCTCAAGAAAATATACACGATGCATTAGCGCCAGCATTCAAATCACAACCGCGTTTACTTACACCAGTAAATTGCATCGAAATCAAGGAACGCTTGTTTTTATGCCCTGGTCACATCGATTTTTCTGAAAACGAAATGCAACTTGGTGTTGCTATGCAATTGTCAAACTCTTTAGGCTCAATGCAGAATCTACCTGGTGCTATAAATTATTTAATAGATATAACTTGTAAAAAATATAGTATTGATTATACTATTTTTGATCTCAATCCAAGTCTTAGCGCAATAAACGAGGACATCTTATTAAGTAGTGATTTTTTCATAATTCCTACCGCACCTGATGTGTTCTCTGCCATGGCAATCAAATCTCTATCTCGAGTGCTACCTTCTTGGGAAGCATGGGCAAAAAGTGCTCGAGATTCATTCTCTGAAGCGACTTATAAGATTTCTAACACCACTCCTCGTTTTTTAGGATATACGATAAATGATTTTAATCTATCTGGTGGTCATCCTCAAGCAAGCTTTGCTGGGTTTATGAGTAAAATTTCATCAGTTATAACTACTACTTTTATAGAAGATCTAAAAAAGAATAATATGACGCTAAGCGAAGATGCATACGAAAGAGCATATAGAAACATGGTTCAGAAAGCAAATCACATTGAGGACTATTATGATCATTATTGTCTTGCACAATTTTCAAATTTTAATAAGTTAATTGCGTTATCGCATGAAAAGTCTTTGCCAATTTTTGAACTAAAACTTGATCACGCTCACGAAGGACAAGCGAAAACCCTCTCTTGGTTTAAATTATTGTTTAGAATTTTTGCGGAAAGGGTTGTTGAACTTATTGAAAATGAGTAACTCATTAAAGACATATAAACGAAGTATTGTTTATTTAACAGATATTTCTTCTTTATATAATTACATAATAAAAGCAGCACCGAATCTTGACGTGTCTCAATTGTTGAGGTGGCAATATGCATTTATAATAAGTTGTTTTGATAAATATCTGCATGATTTAGTTCGAGAGAAGTTTGTTGCGAAGTTCTTCTCTTGTTCATTATCCCCCAAGAATCCCGTTTCTTTTTCTTCTTTTCAAATACAAAATATTATTTGTGCAAACAATACAATTGATAGAGAACTCTTAATTGATGGTTACTTGCAACAAATGAATGCAAAATCTTCATTCCAAGCTCCTCGAAATGTTGAATATGCATTATCATTAATAGAAGTGAATAAAGTGTGGTCCGCTTTATCTCCAATTATGGGTTTTACTGCAGAAGACATCTCTGCTAAACTAGCTATTATTGTTAACCGTAGAAATAAGATTGTTCACGAGTCAGATATTGATCAACCAACGGGAATGCTCACGCAGATCGATGATGAAATGGTTACAAATTGTTATATTTTCATTGATCAGTTAGTCAACGCAATTGAAAGCATTGTGTAGTATATTCGCAACAATAATAGCAGCTTTCAATGTTTGTTTCGTTGAATTTAAACTGCGATGTTTTATATCGTCAATTCATAGCTTCCCTCATGACAACATAAATTGTTTTACCTCTCCCCATACACCAAATCCACAATCCCGTTGTAACTCTCGGTCGAAATCAGCCTGAGCGGAATCGGCGCATCCAGCGCCTCAAACAACCGCACCCCGCCCCCGCGAATCACCGGAATCACGCTGATGTGGTAGCGGTCGATCAGCCCCAGCCGGATGCACTGGTTTGCGACGGCGGCGCCGCCGCAAATCCAAATCTCTCCGCCCTGCTGCACCTTTAACCTGCCGATGAGCGCGTCCAGCGGTTCGTCCGTAAACGAGACGCCTGCCTCCGCCGTCTCCCCTTCGCGGTGCGTCAGCACATAGGTCGTCTTGTCCGGATACGGCCATGCGCCGGGACAAAGTTCGGTCGCGAGCTGGTGGTACGTCGTGTACCCCATGACGATGTCGCTCACGCCCGCGATAAACGCCGGATAGCTCCCCGGCTCCGTGCTGTCCGGGTCCTGCCCGACCAGCCAGTCCACCCCGCCGTCCTTTGCCGCGATAAATCCGTCCAGGCTCATCGCAATAAACAGCACCACGTTTCGCATACTATCCCCTCCGCCGCGTCTGCGTTTTGCACGCGCGCATTCTGTATTCATATTACAATCGATCCGCAAAAAAAGAAACGGGCGAAATCTTGTCGATTCCGTCCGTTTTTGTGCTGTTTCTTCTTATTCTTTTACATATGAGCAGCAGTAATCGCAAACGCCGTCCGCAACCACCGAAAATCGGCTGTTGGCCGGCACTTCAAACGTCTGCCCCTCGCCAAACGTCGCCCATTCCGTTTCACCCGGCAGCAGCGCGCGCAGCGACCCGCCGAGAATCTCCATAATCTCTTTATCCGCCGTGCCAAAGGAATATTCGCCGGGCAGAATGATGCCGAGCGTCTTCTTTGTGCCGTCCGCGAAAAGCACCGTGCGGCTCGTCACCTTGCCGTCGTAATACACATTCGCCTTTTTAATGGCGGTAACCTGTTCAAACCGATCCATAGTATGTCCCCTCCCGAGAAATCATATATTGTTCTCTATCTTAGCGCATCTCGCCCCTAAAAGCCAGAGAATTTGCGCAAATACCATGAGTTCACGGCAACAGCAGCCGCGTCATTTCGGAAAAATCGCGCACCGTGTAGGTCGGCGTTATCGCTCCTTCCGCCGCCGTGCCGGACGGATGATACCAGCAGGTGTCAACGCCCGCGTTGATGCCTCCCTGTATATCTGCAGAGAGCGAATCGCCAATCATGAGATACTTGCGTTTATCCCGGTCGCCATATGTGCGGAACACCTCGTCAAAATATGCTTTGTCCGGCTTTTGCACGCCCATCTCCTGCGAGATAAAAACGCCGTCCAACAGCGGAAGCAAACCGGAGCGCGTGAGCCGCGCGCGCTGCACCAGATGCAGCCCGTTGGTCACAACGGCGATTTGGTACCGCTCTTTGAGTTTGTGCAGCATTTCCATCGCGCCGTCGAGCATGATCGCCTGTTTGCCGAGATTCTCCACATATGCGTCGTTCAGCAGCAGCGCCTCTGCGGGGTCACGATCCAGATGCTCCGCAAACTCCTCAAAGCGAATGCGCTGCACGGCCTTGCTGTCCAGCAGCCCCTGTTCAAAGCGCAACCATACGCCCGCGTTGATCTCTAAATACTTTTTATGATCGTCGTCACCAATCGGCGTGCCGAGCTCCTCCATCGTCTGAAACAGCGCCGCCTTTTCTCCCGCGGAAAAATCCATCAGCGTGTTGTCAACGTCGAACATGAGGAATTGATATGTCTGCTGAAATCCGTTCAAACCGTACCGCCTTTAATCTTCGTTTTTTACAATAGTACAACCTTACAACATTCCGCGCAAAAACACAATCGCTGCCGCGTTTTCGGCAAGTACGCCATGTTTCAAAATAATTTTTTTACAAAAAAAGTACGATCATAATTCAATCATATTCTCCCGGTAAAGTAAGGGTACAGAATCCAACCAACCAATTAACCACAAGGGGGTGAAAACATGAAAAAGGCATTACTCATCATCGCAATTGCCGTACTCGCGCTCGTTCCCGTTGCCGCGTATGTACTGATCGTCAACTCTCCTGCGCGCGTCGCAGTCCGTGAAAGTTCCGTGGCCTATGGTTATCAGCAGGAGCTGACACAGCAGCAACAGGCGGATCTGGATGCATCGTTTCAAAAGATGATCGACCTGCGAAAAGAAACGATCAACACCATGCTCGCGGACGGGCTCCTGACCGATGCACAAGCGCAGCTTGCTCTGGAGCGTCTGGATGAAATGGCCGCCGAATACGCCGAAAACGGATACGCTTACGGTTACGGAATGATGAACGGCTGCTATGTCGGATACGATCTGGATGACAGCTATGGCTCGTACGGCGGAACCTATGGACGCGGTATGATGCGCGGTTACAACTGGGACTAATACGGAAAGGCGGCAGTAGAAATCATGTATATCTGGCTATTGTTAGTCGGCCTCATCGTTTATCTGGTGTTCGCAAAGTCGGGCAAAAAAGTGAGCGATTGGACCAAGTCCGGTGAAACACCCGAAGAATTGCTGTTAAAGCGCTTCGTCAACGGAGAAATCACCGAAGAAGAATACAGAAAAATGCAAAAAGTCATCAGCGAATGACGAAACCAAAACACGAAATCAAATAATTTTACAGGAGGTATGATACAATGATGTTATCAAGAGGTTTTAGCAGCTTCGGCACATTTTGCGGAGGGTTCGGGTATATGTATCCCGGCGTATGGATCGGTCTTGGCGTGCTGTTCGTCGCGGCTCTGGTGGTTGTCATCGTGCTCGCGTCCAAGAAGAAACACGGCTCGAACGATGCCGCCGCGGAAGCATTGAAGCTTCGCTATATCAAAGGCGAACTGACCGAAGAAGAATACACCAAGATGAAAGATGTCCTCGGCAAATAATTGCTGAGCGGGCGAAACACGACGAGGTGGAACGGTGCGATATCAGATTTTAGTTGTAGAAGACCAGGCGGAAATCCGCTCGATCGTAGAACAGTATCTTCTCAAAGAGGGCTATCTTGTTCTGACCGCGAGCGATGGTTTCCAGGCGCTGGAACTCTTCAACAATCACACCGTCCACCTCGTTCTTTTGGACGTGATGATGCCCGGCATCGACGGGTTTGAGGTGCTTCGGGAGATTCGCAACGTGTCCGAACTGCCCATCATCATGCTGACCGCGCGGCAGGACGAAGTAGACCGTGTGCGCGGTTTTCGAACCGGCGTGGACGATTATGTGGTCAAGCCGTTCAGCGTTAAAGAGCTGATGCTGCGCATCCGCCGCCTGCTGACGCGCGTCTATCACGAATCGGACGAAATCATTTATCGCTATGAAGGCTTAAGCCTGCACACTGCCAGCATGAAACTCTACTGCGGCGAAAATGAGATCCCGCTGACCACAGCCGAATATCAACTGTTGCAGGCTCTGTTTCGCAATCAGGGGCGCGTGATGTCCCGCGAACAGCTCATTGAGCAGGCATACGGCGACGACTACGAAGGCTACGACCGGAATATCGACAGTTATATCAAGAAAATCCGGCAAAAAATAGAAATCGATCCGCGCAATCCGCAGATCCTTGTCACGAAATACGGCGCCGGATATTTGTTTGGAGGAAAACCGCAATGAGTGTCAAGCGTCAATGGATGCTCGCGCTGATGCTGTCGGCCGCGCTTTCCGTCATTGTGAATTCCTTCGTGTTCAGCGCCCTGATCAACCGCTATTTTATCGACTATTCCACAGAAAATTATAA
Organism: Clostridia bacterium; assembly: GCA_003246365.1. Classification (GTDB taxonomy): domain Bacteria; phylum Bacillota; class Clostridia; order Christensenellales; family CAG-138; genus UBA7703. The sequence goes on along the minus strand of QKAN01000158.1, from coordinate 1,888 downwards.
TCAGCATGTGTCCCAGGTTGTCGCGTTTTCTACGGAAGCGCTGAGCACCGGGGAGTATTCGAGTTCGCAGCTGGAAATGCAGCTTGAGTCGCACCTGAGCGATCCGATCAACCGCATCCGGCTTTACAGCGCGGATGGAACGCTCCTCGCGGACGTCGGTTCGGACGACGACACGATGATGGGCATGATGCGCAGCGGAATGATGGGCCGGTTTGTGCAAACCGCTGCGCAAGAAGTCGATTCGATCGACATCACGCAAAACGGAGTCGTCATCGGCAAGTTGAACATCACGCGATACAGTTCCATCGGCAGTTCGCTCGCAACCAGAAATTTCACGCGTTCGCTGATCATAAACAGTGTTTTTTCGTTCGGCATCGCGTTTGCGCTTGTGTTTTTACTGAGCAAATATTTCAGCCGCCGCATGAGCAAGGACCTGACGCAGACCGCGCAGCAGGCGGTCAACATCGACCTTGGCAATCCTTCCGATCTGCCGAAGTCCAACATCATCGAAATTCAATCGATCCAACAGAGTCTGGAAACGCTGCATTCCCGCCTTTTGCTGAAGCAAACCAGCCGGAAGAAGCTCGTCGACGAGCTGGTGCACCAAACCAGAACACCGCTGACGATTTTGCGCACGCATCTGGAAGGGTTTCAAGACGGCGTCATTCAGTTTACACCGGAGGAGATTCAGACCTGCGAAGCGCAGATTGAGAATCTTTCGTCCATCATTACAAATATGAGCGGACTCATCGACGCGGAAAAAGAGATCGACCCGGTCACATTCACCCAAGTGGAAATCTCCGGCCTGATCCGGCAGATCGTCGCGGGGTTGAAAGCGCAGTTCGACAAAAAGCCGCTCGCCCTGCTGGTGAACACGCAGCAAAAAATCACAGTGGAGACCGATTTTTATCGTTTGAGTCAAGCGATTTATAACATTCTGACCAATGCGTACAAGTTCACTCCGTCCGGTGGTTCGGTTACGGTCAGCTATCACGAGAATGATCGCGAACTGGCGATTGCCATACAGGACACCGGAATCGGGATTGCGCCGCAGGAGCAGGCGAAGATTTTCGACGCATACTACCGCGGCGAACGCTCGCACGGCACAAACGGCGAAGGCCTCGGCCTATACATTGTTCAGGAGAATCTGAGCAAGATCGGTGGGCGAATCGAGTTAGAGTCCAAAGTTGGCGCTGGAAGTGCGTTTACGATTTGGGTTCCGAAGGAACGCAGTTCGGAGAGTTGAACAAAAATTTGAGATAAAAAATCCGCACGCTGGTAGTGCGGATTTTTTGTTTATATCGATCTTTTTAGATGATTTCTCAGTGCATTCTACAGTTGCTGGGTGTTCATCCGTTTTATTCGCGAAAGCACGACATCACCAAGCATCCGATGTATCCACTGCTTTGCGATTTTGACGATAGTAACAAATACAGTGTTCCTAAGCAATTGAAATAGCGACAAGGCAAAAGACCAAATTATGCGTTAAACTGCATTAGCTTAGTGGAATAAACTGCTTTGTAAAAATCTAGAAATGCTGTAAAATGGATTATATAATTAACACTTCAAGATGGTAATCAAATTGCACTATAAAATTCTCCGTAAATAATTTGATCTAAAGATGGAAATGAGATCATCAAAATAGGAGTCGGAAAGATTATTGAGTTCGCCGTTGAAGACAAGCACGTTTCTTACTCTCCCTCAATCATCATTGTTCTCACTACGAATAAAAAATGGCATAGACACGGAACTTTTGATGATTCTGTTGAAATACGTTTAGACGAAATATTACCTCCAATTGAAGAAACTTATTAAATTCTTTCGTGTGCTTTTTTCTAAGCGCAACATCTACCAATAATTGATACTAGTTCCTAAGCATTGATGTTCT
>QKAN01000119.1 GCA_003246365.1 Clostridia bacterium | reverse complement strand
GACCTGCAAATATTGCACACCGGTCGCCAGCGCTTCTGCGTCGGCTGTTTTCAAAAACAACTGTATAATCGAATATCGAAAAACCAGATACACCGCGCCGATTAGGATTCCCGCACCGACCGAAAGGCGGATTCCCGCGCGCAGTCCCGCGCGGATGCGTTCCGGTCTTTGTGCGCCTTTGTTTTGCGCGGTATAGCTCGTCATGCCTTTATCAAACGCCATTAACCCCATGATCGCCATGTTGTTCATTTTAATCGCCGCCGCATATCCCGCAGAGACACCGGAACCAAAGCTGTTTACGTTACCTTGAATCAAGATGCCGCCAACCGAGATGATCGCCTGCTGAAGAATCACCGGCAGCGCGATATTCAACATTTCCCGTAGCAAACCGCCGGAGAATACGGCAATATGCTCCGTTTGCGATTCGGTTTCTCCGTGCTGTAACTTTTCCAGCTGTAACTTTCTTAATAAAAATGCGAGGGAAACAATAGCCCCGCCCGCCTGACATGCAAACGTTGCCCAGGCAACGCCCGCAACTTCCATATGCAGCGCAACGACAAAAACAAAATCGAGCAGAATATTGGCAAGCGACGTAACCGTTAAAAACCAGAACGGCGTTTTCGCGTCTCCCAACGCGGCAAAAATCCCCAGAACAATCTGATACAGAAACAGAAAAACAATTCCGGCGGAATAGATGTCGAGATATTGTTTGGAACCGGCAAACATTTCCTGCGGCGTATGCATCAACCCAAGCAGCGCGCCGCCGCCCAGAATTCCCGCCGCGGTCAGTGCCACGCTCAGCCCTACGGACGCGATCAGCGCCGTTGTCACCGCAGACCTCAGTCTTTCGGTTTTCTTCGCGCCAAACAGTCGCGAAACGACGACGGAACAGCCAACCGTGCACCCAAACGCAACCGCCTGATAGAGCAGCGTAATCTGATAGGTGTTGCCAACGGACGCCAGCGCGGTTTCTCCGATAAACCGCCCCGCAACTAAGCTGTCGGTCACCACATAAAGCTGCTGTACCAGCACGCTGAAAAACAGCGGTAGACTAAACCGCCAGATGACACTCCGCGGAGAACCTTGCGTCAGGTCTCGATTCATCCTGTCTCCTCTCAGCGCCTTGTTATTTCATTGCAGTATAGCATTGTATCAACAAAATTGATCTATAAAATCAAACGCACGAGGATGTCTGATTCATTACATCGTTCGTGCGGTGTGATTTCTCATATTATGCTCTTTATCTTCATCGGGAGTTTGCGTCATCGTCCCCAACAGCGGTACAAATTCTTGGTGATTTCGCTCGCCGCCTCCTGCAGAGCAGGCAGATACGGAAGAAGTTTATCCGTCGTATCCAGCCCGATAAACCCGCTGAACGACAGAGCCGCGATGATGTCTCCCTCGCAGTCGCGAACGGGAACGGCGATACAGCTTCCGTTATCCGCAGACTCTTTATAGTCAAATGCGTATCCGCACTTGCCCACGGAGCGTAACTCCTGCCAGAACTGGTCAGGGTTTGTTATCGTGTGCGGCGTCAGCGGAACCATGTCGCACGAGCCGATAATCTGTTCCACGAGGCTAACAGGCAGCTCGGAAAGCAGAATCTTTCCGCCTGCACAGGCATAAAACGGCAGATCCGAATACAGCGGCGGAATATAGTCTACCAGGTTCTTGGTGCGGGACTGTTGCAGGATGTAGCAATGCGGCCCCTCACGAACGATCAGGTTCATCGCCTGTCCGATCGTCGCAGTTGTTTTTTCCATGACGAAGGAAGCGACCTCTTTCAGTGCGAGATATAGATTGTCCTTTTCCATTACGAAGCTGATCTTCTGTCCGGTGATATATCTGTCATCTCCGCACTGGTAAACCCAGCCGTTTGCTTCCAGTGTTTTTAAAATACGAAACGCGGTGGACGGACTCATATCGCACATCTTCGCAATTTCATTGACGCCGAGACGCTTTTTCTCGACGCGTAAAACATCCAGAACGGCGAGCGCGCGGTCTACCATCTTGATGGTATCGTTGCTTTTCAGGCTTTGCTCTTCCAGTTGAATGACGCTTGTTTGTTCCATTATGTTCGCGCGCCTCCTTTCATACCTTCTTCGCGGGTTATTCCGCGTTTTTATGCGTTCATTTAACGCGAAATGCTCTTTCTTCTTCCATTAAAACCCGGTTTTATGGAATCTATATTCCAAACTAATTGTAATTCCGATATTTTCGCCGATTGAAAACCTTTCACTTACTATAACGTATCGTGTTTTACTTGTCAATATTCCGCAAAACGATCTTTTTTCTGGTAAAAATCGTTCAGTACAACCTGTAATAAATAGAAAACATCCGAATTACAGGTCTCCTATTCAAGCAATCATGCCTGTTTGCTATTGCTTTATTTAAAAAGCGCAATTTTTATAATTTTGAAATATATATTCCATATTATATATTTTTTAGCACATCACGACCAGTAAAGTGCTGATTTTTTCGTCTCAGACGCTTTGATCGGAACCAAAACAGATTCACTTTCTGATTCTCATTTGACATTCACTCTGAGATTTCATGTCGAAATCAAACGAAATATTAGCCATTTTACTGAATTTTTGTGTAAATTCGATAAAAAACAGAACGAATTTCAAAAAAGCTGTTGACAATCTTGCGCAAATGATATTTACTAATGTCGGAATGAGTATTCCAACTTTTCTAAATCACGTCTGAATATGAAAAACAGAAGGAGCATCTAGTTATGGCACGCGAAAAACTCACAGGCATCTATATCCCCATGGTAACCCCGTTTAACGCGGATGAATCCATCAACTTCGGCGGAATCAAAGAAGTTACAGATTATCTTGCGGCAAACGGCGTTACCGGTGTGATCCCCTCCGGCAGCACGGGCGAAATGGTCGCCATGACCCCCGCGGAACAGATTGCCGTCAACACCGCGACCGTAAAAGCCGCGGCTGGTCGCATCAAGGTCGTCTGCTCAACGGGCGCTTATCGCACGAAGGACGTTGTTGAAATGTCTATTGCGGCGGAAGCGGCGGGTGCCGACGGAGTCATGGCTGTAACCCCCTGGTATATGGCGCCGAACGAAAACGAACTGCTCAAGCACTACGAAACCATCCGTAAAGCAATCGACATCCCGATCATGGTCTATCACAACCCCTACTATTCCACCTGCCTCATGAGCGATGAGTTCATGGCAAAGCTCTATAACGAAGGTTTCATTGACGCAGTCAAAGAACGTCAGGCCGACGTATACCGTCAGCAGGATCTGCGTTACCTCACGGACGACAAGTTCGCAATCTTCTATGGCTACGACGTATGCCCGGTTGAGAGCCTGAGCTGCTGGGCAGACGGTTGGGTCTGCGGCACCGGTAACCTCTTCCCGAAAGAAAATACGGCGGTTTACAATCTCGCCAAAGCGCGCAAGATGGAAGAAGCCATGAAAGCGCACTTCGAGCTGATTCGCCCCTATCTGCCGCTGTTTACGAAGCCCACCGCAGACGGAATGCCGACGCCGTGGCTCCAGATCATCAAAGAAGGCCTCAAGCTCCGTGGCGTCGACGCCGGATACTGCCGCAAACCGGTCATCTCCGAACTGCCAGCGGACGTAATGGCGACGCTGAAAACTGTGCTCAAAGAATACGGATATATCGGATAGTTCTTTTCATCTTGCGTTCCATTCTATATGATGGACAACAGGCGTACCCGTTTCCTTTACCGAATTCAATCGAATAGGAAACGTACGCCGAAGCGAGAGGAAAGATCGTTACGAGGAGGATTGGAAGGAATGCGTACAAAAACAGTTGACGTGTTGGTTGCGGGCGGAGGAACCGCCGGAGTCATTGCGGGAATTGCCGCAGCGCGCAACGGTGCGGAAACAATCATCGTAGACAAGCAGCGCTGCCTCGGCGGACAGTTCACCGCAGGAATGCAGGGCGCATGGGTCGGTTTCAGCGACAAAAAAAACCTCATCGTCCGGGGCATCGCCTGGGAGCTCAGAAATATATTCAAAGAACGCAACGCTATCGTAGAAGTCGACCCGAACACGGACGTGTGCTTTCTTTACGATACGGAGATTGCCAAGGTCATACTGGACGAAGTAACGTCCAAAGAACCCAAGCTGACATCCTATCTCGACACAGCGATTGTGGACGTGATTACAGAAGGCGATACCGTCGTCGGTCTGGTCGTCCTCTCCCAATCGGAGCTCATGGAAATCCGCGCAAAGGTCGTAATCGATTGCACGGGCGACGCACTTGTTTCCTATAAAGCGGGCGCGCCGTATGAACTCCGCGAAAAAAAGGACATTCAGCCGATGACGCTCATGGGCAGAATGTGCGGCATCGACATGGATCGCGTCAAGCAATATTATGACGAGCATCCGCCGGTATTGGACACGCATGTGCCGCCCGCCTGGCACGACTTTAAGACGTTTCCCGGCTTCATGCACTTCGGCCTTGCGGATGAACTCAAGGACGTTGAACTGCCGCCGGAAAAGGAATATCTGCGCAATTGGCTGGGCATTTTCACCTCCACGCCAAACCCCGGCGAGGTAACCATCAACTGCTCCGGCGCAATCGAGGCACACAGCATCGAAGGCTTTGAATCCCGCGCGGCGCAGGAGAATTTCTCGCAAAAGACGCTGTACGATGTTGCGGAAGCGTTCAAAAAGTACGTTCCCGGATTTGAAAACTCCTATCTCTCCGCCATCGCAGCGCTTCTCGGCGTTCGCGAGAGCCGCCGCATCATCGGCGACTACAAGGTGACGCTGGAAGATTTCCAAGCGGCGCGGGAGTTTGAGGACAGCATCGGCCGCGGCGCAATGCCAGCCGGCGCGCACACGCCGGACGGCGTAACCATGTACGTGTACGACCTCGAACCCGGAGATTCCATGACAATCCCCTATCGCTGCATGCTGCCAAAGGGCAAGGATGGCATCCTCGTGGCGGGCCGCTGCGTTTCTTATGAAGCGCCGGTCGCCAACTGCATCCGCTGCATGCCGCAGTGCATGGTCATGGGTCAGGCGGCCGGCACCGCCGCTGCCATCGCGGTTCAAAAAGGAACTACCGTGCGCAACGTGGACATGAAGCTGCTTCAGGGCACACTCAAGCAGCAGGATGTAATTTTGTAATTGCTGCAACCGGAAACCGGCTTCGGCCGGTTTCCGGATCACAAAAAACCGACTATACCGACAAGACAACACCTTTCCGCGGCAGTCAGCCGCCGTACTCAGTCACCAGTCCAACTGATTCTGCTATTCAATTCGTTTCTTTGTTAAAAACACCCGTCCAACACGATTCTATTACTGCTATTCGTCACCCACAGGGTTGACAATATAAAAAGAGAAGGAGAAGGTTATGAAAACAACGAAACTGGTTGCTCTCTTACTGGCGCTTTTGATGGGGTTTTCCATGGTAGCCTGCAGCAATGCGTCAACGGAAACCACCGCCACAGAAGCCACCGCCACCGAAGAGGCGGCAGCGGCAACGGATGAACCCGCCGCTACGGAAGAACCGATTTCCTACGCGGGAGAAAAGCTTGTGATCTGGACTAACCTGACAGCGGATGCTCAGTATGAAGTCCTCAGCAAGCAGTTCACTGAGATTGCAGCAGAAATGGGCATCGAAGTTGAAGTGGAAAAAGTTGCGTTTAACGAGCTCTACGGTAAACTCGCAACCGCCGCTTCCTCCGGCGATGTGCCCGACATCATGCACACCAACTTCGGCGGCACCGCGTATCTCTATGCAGCAGAAAGCATCATGCCCATGGACGACATCATCAACGCGATCGGTGCGGATGATTTCTCCACCGCCTACAAGAGCGTTCTGACGGGTTCCGACGGACACATTTACGGTATTCCGGACTGGGCAATGCATACCTCGGTATGGTATCGTAAAGACATCTTCGCGGAAAAAGGAATCGCCATCCCGACCACATGGGACGAATTCCTCGCGGCAGCGGAAACGCTCAACACCACCGATATGTCCGGCTTCGCCGTTCCGTTGGATGGCGTTCAGGTTGCGGCACAGACCCTTTATGAGATGATGTGCTCCGCCGGCGTTTACTTTATGGATCCGACCACCGGCGAATACTGCTTCGACAAGGAAAAAGATCAGGCCATTGAAGTCATCGACTATCTGGTCAGCCTCTATCAAAACGCTTCTCCGGCCGGTTCTCTGACCTGGTCCTGGGGTGACTACCGCAACGCGCTTTCCGTTACCGGCACCGTCGCGATGACACTCGACATGGGCGCGGTCATCGGCAACGCGCAGGGCAACAACCCGGATATGGTCGATAAGCTTGGCTGCTTCGACTTCCCCGGCGTAGACGGCAGCCCGGTCGCTTCCTTCGGCTCCGGCTATTGCTTCGTCGCCTCCCCGCAGGAGGACACCGCGCGCAGCAAGATGGTTGCGGACTTCCTGACCGCCCTCTATACGCCGGAACGCGCCGCAGAACGTGCGCTGTCCCGCCCGATGTTCGCGTTCCCGTCCTACAAACCGGCGTTTGAAATCTACAAGGCCAGCGACAAAGTTGCCGCCTTCCAGGATGAAGTCAACACCATCTTCGATTCGTTTGAAAACGGCACATGGTATTGGTACGGCATGGAAGCCGGACTCTCGGCAATGTCCGCCTATATCGAATCAACCAATATCTTTGGCGAAGCGCTGCAGGGCGCTTGCGACGGAACCTACACATCCGAAGAAGCCTACAATTTGATTAACGACGATCTGATGGCTTTCGCCGGGACGATGTAATTGTTCATTGTTCGCACATCAACAAGGTAACCGCGGGAAGAACGCAAGAAACTGCGTTCTTCCCAATATTCTGAAACGAGGTTGTTTTGTCCTCGCGCTCTATTTAAAAAAGAGTCTGGTCAAAACACACGAATCTTTTTTAGGGAGAAGAAAGTATGCGCTCTGGAATATCGTTACACAAACCCAGACTGCTGGGCAGTTATGAGAGAAGACACAAGCTAATCGGTTTCGCGTTCGCAATTCCGGTGGTTGTGTTTTTGCTCATGTTTGTTCTCTATCCGGTTCTGTACAACGTTTGGCTGAGCTTTACGGACGCCTCTCTGATCAAGAAAACGACCAACTTTGTCGGCATACAAAACTACATTAAAATCTTCAGCAACAAACTGTTCTTGAAATACTTCTGGAATACCTGCAAATGGACGTTCTGGTCGGTAGTGGGTCAGTTGCTGCTGGGTCTCGGCATCGCCCTGATCATCGCGCGTCCCATGAAGGGCGGCACGGCGCTGCGCAGCTTTTTGCTGATTCCATACGTTGTTCCCGCTGTTACGCTCGCGCTGGTTTCCAAATGGATCATGAACAGCGACTACGGCATCGTCAGCTACTGGTTGCAGCAGGCCGGTCTCTTGGAGGCAAGACAGTCTCTTTTAGCCATGCAGGGTCCGGCCATGTGGGTGGTCGTCATCCTAAACATCTGGCGATCCTACCCGTTCACCATGCTGATTTACTGGGCGGCGCTCAAGAGCATCGACCGGGAAATCTACGAGGCGGCAACCGTAGACGGCGCAAACAAATGGCGTACATTCATCCACATGACCCTGCCGCAACTGAAAAACACCACGATCGTTCTTGCGGTACTGCGCGTCATCTGGACGGCGACCTATTACGACCTGATCTTCATGGTAACAGGCGGCGGCCCATCCGGCTCCACAACGCATTTACCGATTCTGATCTATCAGGCGTCGTTTGGCTCCTACCAAATCGGCTATGCCTCCGCAATCTCCATGATACTCGGCGCGTTGATGTTTGTTTGCATCATCTTCTATGTAATGAAATCCGGATTGACGGAAGATTGACGAAAGGAACGGTGAAAGAGAATGTTTCAAAGCATGAAAAAAACGAAATACATGACAAACACCCTGGTCGGCATTCTGATCGCTTTTCTGATCGTCATCGTCGGGTTCCCGCTTGCATGGATGGCGCTGAGTTCCTTCAAACCCGGCGTGGAGCTCTTCACGATTCCGCCGACGATTCTGCCGAACAACTGGTCGCTGGAGTGGTACATTCAAGCGTTCAGCAACGAAAACGTAATACACTATTTCCTCAACAGCCTTTTGATCGCCTCTGTGGTTATGGTTGTGGATATGCTCATCGGCACGCTGACCGCATACAGTCTGACGCGCTTCCGCTTCCGCGGACGGAAAGTGATCTTGATCAGCGTGCTTGCGGCATACTGCGTTCCGCCGATCATGCTGATGCTACCACTGTACAAAATCGTCACGACAATCGGCCTCTCCGGCAGCCATATCGGTGTTATCATCGCGCACCTGACGGTAACATTGCCGTTCTCCGTCTGGCTGCTGGTTTCGTTCTTTAAAAAACTACCCAAAGAAATCGACGAAGCCGCCGTTATGGACGGCGCAAGCGAAATGCAGGTGTTTGTAAAAATCGAGCTGCCGCTGTGCGTCTCCGGCGTACTCAGCACCGGTATTATGGCGTTTATCATGTCTTGGAACGAGTTTCTGCTCTCCAGCGTTCTGATTTCAAAAGAATCCATGAAGACGCTCACGGTCGGATTGGCGAACTACATCAGTTCGACGCATATCGACTGGGGCATCATCATGGCGCTGGGCACAATTACAACAATTCCCGTCATCCTTCTCTTTGCCCTTGTGCAGAAATACTTTGTCGAAGGCATGACCGCAGGCGCCGTAAAGGGTTAACCCCGACCACAGTAAAAACAATCTTCTGAAGGAATCCAAAAAACCAGCGCGTAACCGCGCTGGTTTTTGATTGTATTAATTAAATTTACTGGATATTTACAAGCAAGTTTGAATGTTACGAAAATTTAGACTTTCCCTTCCTGCATCAGCATTTGCACCTGATCAAGCGAAGGCATCGCCGGAATTCCCCCGCGTTTCTGCACGCAGCAGGTCGCAACCGCATTACCCCAGTCTGCGCAGTCCGCCGCCTGTTCCAGCGTCAGTTCGTTCGGCTTTTTGCCGAGCGAAAGCATGCGGTGCAAAAATCCGCCCCAGAACGCGTCCCCCGCACCGGTTGTGTCTACCGCCGGATGGCTGTATCCCGGCACGATTTTCGACACACCGCCGACGCTGACCAGCGCGCCTTTTTTGCCGAGCGTTGCCGCCACGCAAGAGATGCCCAAATCGTTGAGATATCTTACCGCGTCTTCGGGTTCCGCCTGATCGGTCAAAAGCGTTGTTTCTTCGTCCGAAAGTTTCATGACGTCTACCAGCGGTAGCATCGCGCGCATTTGCGTTTTTGCTGTTTCCACATCCGGCCAGAGCGAAGCGCGATAGTTTGGATCATAGGAGATGATTGCGCCTTTTGCCTTGGCGAGTCGCGCGGCGTAGATCGTCGCTCCGCGTGCCGGTTCGTCCGTAAGCGAGAGAGATCCAACATGAAACACGCGCGTTGAAGAAATGATTTCCTCTTTTATTTCCCGGGAGGCAAGCTGCGTGTCCGCGCCGGGTTTCCGCGCAAAGGAAAACGAACGCTCACCCGAAGCCGAAAGCGCGACAAACGCAAGCGTGGTGAAAAAGTCTTTTGAAATCACGAGGCCGGAAGTATCGATTCCAGCCCGTTCGAGCGTTTCTTTCAGGAAAACGCCGTGCATGTCCGCGCCTACCTTGCCGATAAACGCCGCTTTGTCGCCGAGGCGGGACATGGCGGCGAGCACATTGGCGACGGCACCGCCCGGGTTCTGCTCAAAGAGTTTCATCCCAGCGGGAGAAACACCGCTGTCTGTAAAGTCAATTAACAATTCGCCAAGCGCAACGATATCAAACATGGTTCGTTCCTTTTCAATCAATACTTTGAATTTGTTTTTTGGTGTTTATATTTAAGATTCAAAATAATTTCATATTGTATTACCGTCTCTCACTTTAGCACATTTTACAAGCGCATACAAACCTGTCTTTTGACGCGATTCCGAATTCAGCAAATCAAGCAAACAGGCGGCTTTCGCATCGAAAAGCCGCCTGTTTTGTGTCTGCATACTATAACGCTTTAGATTTTTACAACGGTTTCTTCATCCACGGCTTTTTTCGCCGCAAGCGCCCACTTCACCGCCTGATATCCGTCCATCAGACCCGCTGCCTGCGAGGGTCTGCCCTCGGCAATCGCGTCCGCAAATTCCTTCATCTCCGCGGTAAAGGTCGGTTCCCAGTATTCATAAAACCACGACACGGTCGACTGATGAATGCCTTTTTTATCCAGATAGAGCACGCGATCGTTGGTCGGGGTAACACAAACGCGGAGACACCCTTCCGTGCCGAAGATTTCCGCTTCAACATGATAACCGTAGGAGCAGTTGCGCGAGGTTTCAAACCAGCCCATCGCGCCGTTATCAAATTTGCAGAGGATGCCGCAGTTGTCGATGTCTCCCACCGCCGCAAGCCCTTCGTATGCATATACCCCGCCGATGCCGTATGCCGTCGTCGCATCGGACCCAAGAAACCAGCGCGCCGCGTCGTAGTCGTGCGTGAGCATATCAAACACAAGTCCACCTGAGGTTGGCGAAAACTTGATGATGAACTCCGCCATCGACGCGGGATCCCGGTTGATCATCTTGATGAGCACCGGTTTGCCGATATATCCTTCTTCCAGTTTCTTTTTCATCGCGCGATAGCTCGCGTCAAACCGACGGTTGTAGCCAACCTGAAAAACGTTGATGCCGCTCTTTTCCACTGCCGCGCGAATCTGTTCGATTTCGTCCAGCGTCATGCCGAGCGGTTTTTCGATATAGACATTCTTTACGCCAAGCTCAGCTGCGGCGCAAGCCATCTCACAGTGGGACTGCGAATTGGTCGCGATGACAACGCCGTCCAGCTCACGGTTTTGAAACATTTCGCGGTAGTCCGTGTAACGGTAACGCGGGCTCATCTCCGCGCCTACGCTCTCCAGCTCCGCCTCAACAACGCTGCAAATCGCCGTGAGTTCCGCGTTGGGAATATGATAATGGATGTTCGCCGCGTGATTTCTGCCAAGCCGGCCGAGGCCCACGATGCCAAGTTTCACCGTATCCATATACTTCCTCCAATCATTTTCTTATTTTTACCAGTCGTTCAGGTCCCATTCGCTTTTTTGATTCGCGTCCGTCGAGGTGCGAATCACCAGTTTTGTGTCGAGCGCAACAACCCGCGCGGGCGGTTCGAACCCGCTCTGCATGCGCCAGAGCAGCAGTTCCACCGCCGCTTTTCCCATGCTCTGTTTGGGCACGGAGACCGTTGAGAGCGCGGGCGAAACAAGCGTGCCGGGAAAGTTGTTGTCAAATCCCATCACCGCTACATCCTCCGGAACACGCTTTTTCGCTTCCAGCAGCGCGCGAAGCGCACCGATTGCCATCTGATCGTTGCCGCAAAGCACCGCGTCGAAGGATTCCGACGATTCCAGCAAGGAGCGCATGCATTCATAACCGCTTTTCGGGGAATAGTCCCCCTCCCAATAACGGGACGGTTTTGCTTCCAACCCCGCAGCCTGCATTGCCTTAAGATATCCTTCATAGCGGTTTTTGCCCATTGCAAAGCGCATCGGCGCGGAGATGTACGCAATCTCCCGCCGACCGCTGTTAATCAGATACGCGGCGGCCTCTGCGGACGCGCGGCTGTTATCCACCGTTACGCAGTCCAGTCCTTCGCCCGGTGCAACCTCGAAAAAAACGACAGGAATGCGCTTGTCGTTGATGCTCAAATTGCGCAACTCTTCCAGATATGCGCCGTCCGTTTCCGGGTTGCAGGAGGTAGACAGCAGAATCCCGTCAACGCGCTGCCAGCGCAGCTGCTGTATGATCTCCCTCTCTCTTTCGAGACTTTCACCGGTCTCATAGATAGTTAAGGCGTACCCACTCTGCGCGGCCGCCATCTGCATCCCCCTGAGCACTTTTGGAAAGAACACACTCACGATGGACGGAACCAACACGCAAAACGTATTTGTGCGCCCGCTCTTGAGCCCGCGCGCAAGCGTGTTTGCCTGATAGTGCAGCTCATCCGCGGCTTGGAGCACGCGCATTTTCAGCTCACTGCCGACGTATTTCGTGTCGTTCAGTACGTGCGAAACCGTCGAAATAGACACACCAGCGCGCTGCGCAACGTCCTTTATGCTCACCGTGTGTTCCAGAGGATGCAGGCATTTTTTCATAGGGTTTCCAGTAGTCCTTTCATGTTGGTCAGCCAAGCCGTTGCTGCCGTTTCATCGTCCGGCAGGGGCAGACACTCCGCGCTGATTTCTCCGGCGAACCCGCCGGAACGAAGCGCGCGCAGCGCGGCGGAAAAGTCCGTGTGCCCTCCGCCCGGATACATCCGGTTGGAGTCCGCCGCATGAACATAAGAAATCAGCGGCACATGATCCGCAATCGCGCGAATCGGGTCGTGTTCTTCGATGTTCATATGAAACAAATCCGCAATGATTTTGGTTGAGACGAGCGAATTTTCCCGTATGAACGCCGCCGCATCATAAATGCTGCAAAGATAGTTGTTTTCATATCGGTTGATTGGCTCGATCAGAATGGTCACGCCTTTTTGCGCGGCATAGCTGTCCGCCTCTCGCATGGAAGCGCCGAGCAATCGCAGGCTTTCCTCAACAGTTCCGCCATCCGGAACGTTCCCGCGCATGCAACCGACGATCACCTTTGCGCCTAGTTCCTGCGCCGCGTCGATAAATCCCTTTAGTCGGGTCAGTGCGTCTGATCGCATCGCGGGATCAATTAACGACAAGCCGTCGTCCACATAAACCCGTCCCGTGCCGAGTGCGCAAATCCGCAGGCCGGATTCCTTCAATCTCGGCTTGAGCCGCTCCAGCTCCAACTCCTGCGGCGCGCGCACATGCAGTTCCGCACCGCTATATCCCAGCCTTGCGGCGACGGCTAAGCCTTCGATCAGGTCGCCGCCATAGAGAAACGGGGCGCCTTTTCCGCGCTGTTTCACAACAGTCATACACAATGTCGGGGAAAACACAAGATTCCTCCTATTCTCCAGCGTTGCCGCCGAGCGCGCGGATATGCGCACGGATGTTTTGATAGACGCTCTCCAGCACCTGATCTTTGTGCAACTCGATTGCGGCATGAATCGCGGATGCAAGATCCGGTTTGTCGAAAAGAAATCCATAGGTGATGTGCATCAATTGCTTGCCGTCGTCGCTTTGCATCAATTCAGCTAGTGCCGTATCCGTTAGCGATTCCGGTGGCGGCAGTTTCTCCGGCTCCACATGCACGACATACGCTTTTTTCGCCGCGGCGCAGGATACACGCGCAAGCGCATACATACGTCGAAACAGCGCGGGATCGCGCTCTGCCAACACGCGAACAACAGCCAGCCAGCTCGTTCCGGACGTTTTGATGTGATAGTGTCCGGCAGTGGTTTTGGCAATCAGCGGGTAAACGCTGAATTTATCGCTGCCGGAGTGGATGCTGAGCTTGTGTCCGAAATGCGCCGCGATTTTTGCATGCGCGGCAAGGTCCGCCTCCAGCTCCATCTGGTCGCCAATATAGTCTACCGCTTTATGAAATTCTCCCACAAAACGCGGCGCAATGGAAGTAAATCCTATGTTTCTTCGCGTCAATTCTTCCGCAACAAACCAGTGCGCGGCATGCGAGGTCGTTTGCGCTGTTTCATCCAGTGAGATTTCCAGATCAACAGCTCGATTCAGCGGCAGAATTTCAGTTTGATACACCTTTTCGGCAAGCAGAACACTACCAAGATATTGCGCGCACAGGCATTCCAGCTCTGCCCTGTCGATGAATATGCCGACGCGCTGGGCCACTTCGCTGTCCAGATAAATCTGCTCCAGCTTGTGTATGAAGTCGACCGGCAGCGCGGCAAACGCAGCATGTGCTTCTTCGCCATTCGGACAATCCCGCAGTACTGCGGAACAGTCGAGCGTAATCATGGTGCAGCCGCTGTTTAGTGCGGCGTGTATCTGCTCGCGTGTTTTCAGGTGATCTCCGTCCGCGGAAAATCCCGCGCGATATCCTGCGCGAAACGCGCCGAACGCCGCCGAATCGATTACATCCTCATACGTTCGATGCATAAACTGCAACTCCCGCAGGCTTTGCTGGGCGAGCACCGGCTTTAACCCGCTTTCCTGAACAGCGCGCAATTGCGCCGCCGCGCAAACGCCGAGTCGGTCGCCAAGTCCGAAACTCGCGCCCTCTCGTCCGAGCGAAACAGGCGCGGTATATGGCAAAAGTTCATTCAGAACCAGCCTGTTTTCGTGCGTCAGGGGGCAGGCCTTTCCGCCCGTATCCAAAGCGCGACCTTCCAACTCTTTTTCCGCTTCTCCGCGCGCGAGGATTACCTCCGCGCCGTTTAGCCGCGCAGCGGCAAACGCAGTTTCTCCGGCCAGCACACAGGATGCGTCATATACCGCCGCTTCTTTCGGAATCCAGCCGAACTTTGTCCGCTCGATCATGCCATCGCCCCCTTCCTGATTCGTGGATTAGTCTTTCAAACCAAAGTCCAGCATCACCTTGAACGCATCCGATTTGAGCTTGCAGGCAACATCGAACGCTTCGTGAATTTGGTCAAACTGGTAATAATGCGTGTTGAGCGCGGCAAAGTCGTATTTCTTTTTGACGACGCTCATAAACCGAATGGTGCGCTGCGCGAAATTCTTCGTGCCGCCGGAACCGCTGATCGACAACGTACGCCAGATTGTTTTGCCGATTTCGACCGGCACCTTGCGCCCGATGGAATGGCCGATGAGCCGGACGCGTCCGCTATGCCCCGCAACGTCAAAGAGCGAAGCAATCGCCTTGTCGTTTCCTGTTGCTTCCACAACAACGGTGCCCATGCGTCCGTCGGTCAGTCGGGTCACTTCCTCCACAAGGTCAACCTTGGTCGGATCGATCACATAGTCCGCGCCGTAACGCCGCGCAATTTCCTGCCGTTTCGGCAGCGGCTCCACAACGATGACCATCGCGCCGCTGGTCTTTGCGGTCATGACGGCGGAAACGCCAACCGGACCGCAGCCCATGATGATTGCAATATCGGAAGCGTCGATATAGCCACCATTGCCCCAAATGCCGAAATATCCAATGGAGAAGGTCTCTACCCATGCTGCGTCGGCATAGCTCCAGTCGTCCGGCACTTTATGCACATACTGTTCTTCGATAACCATATATTCGCCCATGCCGCCGGGGGAGTCGGGACGGAAGCCCGCCTCGCGCATATTCAGGCACGCGGACGGCATGAGTCCGTCCTTGCAGTTGCGGCAAACGCCGCACGCCATCACGCAATCTCCGGTCACTTTGTTGCCGACTTTCAGCGTGGTTACCCCCGCGCCGACCGCGGCGATGCGCCCGCCCCATTCATGACCGGGCGTATAGGGTGCGATGTCGTATCTGCCCTCTTTGCTCTTGCCCTCAAAGCACTCCACATCCGAGCCGCAGATGCCGCAGGCGCCAACCTGAACGAGTACCTGATTGTCTTTTAACGCAGATACTTCAACCTCTTCCACGCGAAGATCAAAGGGTTTGTGTAAAAACGCGATTTTTGCCTTCATAAAACTTCTCCCTTTCTCTTTCTTTTACTTTGAATGTGATAGCGCTTCTTACAGATGTTCGAAGATGCCGATGCGCGGCAGCTCGTCTACGGATTTCCAGCCTTCGCTGAGCGGCTCTTTCAAGAACGGCGCCATCTCCTCTTCTTTGCGGAGGCTGATTTTCTCTACTGGCGGCACCTTGCCGGAAGGATATGCGTCGAGGATTTGTTCGTTGAGCAGGGTCAGATATTTAAGAATTGCGACGATCGGCCGTTTCGCTTTCCGTGCGGTTGCGGTAGACGGACAACCCACAACGCCCTCCGGCGTTGCCGCGCGTTCGATGGCGTTGTGCCCTTCGCCTTCACTCCAGCGATTCGGGCGGCGGAACGGATCGACGGATTTGTCAAAGTGCTCGTCCGGCAGAAGCGGTTCACCCCAGGAATCCTGCACCTTCGACATATTGATCATCTCTTTAAACATCAGCAGCGCGACGGAGGTCTCCGCCTCGTCCGCATGGATAAAGTGGGTACCGAGGCTTAGATCGCTCTCGATCGGATAAAAAAACTCGCGCACCGCGCGGTGCCATTCGATGACGCGGAAAATACCCGGCAACTGATACCGCTTGCAAAACTCCTGAATCGCGCTTTCCAGCATCCAGAGGTGTCCGTGGTTGTTGAGGAAAATGATCTTGCGATATCCGTCGTTCCATAGCCCGAGCATGGTATAGATCAGCATTTCTTTGACGACTTCTTCCGGCATGATCACGGTGCCCGGCATGCCGATGTGATGATACGGATGTCCGCCATAGTTCAGCGGCGTAAACGCAAGGTTGATTTCTCGCCCCTGCTTCTTTGTAAACCGGCGAACGCCTTCGAGAATCTGTGTGCACATGAACGTATCCAGTCCGGTGTTTGCGTGCATGCCGTGGTTTTCCGTGCATCCGATCGGCACAAACACGATGTCGTTTTTTTTGCGCTTCTCAATTTGATCCGCGCGCGCCGTGTTCTGGATGTATGTGCCGGCAACGCCAAGTTCCGACGCGGACGGAATCCCGTATGCCGCCAACTCTTCGTCCAGCTGTTCTTCCGTCATGTCCCAGACCGCTTTTTTCATGCGCCCTACCGCCGTGTCCTCAAAGATGATCGCGGGGTCTTCCGTCAAAAGCCATTTCTTTTTTTCCATAACCGTACTTCCTTTCTCCTTGTTTTGTGATTTTATTAGCGAAACGTTTTTCTGGCGTCTGTGCAAAAAATACCTGCTCTATTTTTTAATTCGATACGGAATTTGTGTGTGTGCAAATTTCAGAAAAACGTTTTTCTCATGATGGAACGAAAGCAGCCTTCCGCTGATCCTTCGTTCAAATTGTGATTTCAAGTAATGTCAGACTTGTTCTTTTTCGTTGAAATGCGTTAGATTCCGCGCATTATGACCGCAGAAGATTTCGCACAGTTTCGCGAATGTGCGCCGCCGTTAAGCCGAAACGCTCCTGCAGATAGTCCTGCGGGCCGACTTCGCCGTATTCATCGTTGACGGCGACGACGTCGATTCGCGCCGTGCATTCTCTGGCTAGTGCGTCGCAAACCGCGCTGTACAGCCCGCCGATCCGATTGTGGTTTTCCGCCACAACGATATTTCCGCATTGCTGCGCATACCACTTTACGGTTGCCGTGTCGAGCGGTTTAATCGTAAATACGTTCACCACCGCCGCGTCGATGCCGTCCTGCTCCAGCATGGCTGCCGCCTGCATCGCCTCGTGCACCATGATTCCGCTGGCGAGGATGCAAACGTCTTTCCCTTCTCGCAGCGGAATCGCCGGGCCAACGGGCGTTTCTTCGCCGTCGGCAAACACTTGGGCCGATGTTTTCCTGCCAACGCGCAGATATTTTACCCCCGGCATATCCTTAAACTGCCGCAGCACGCTGACAAGCATCGGTACGTCCGTAATATCCACGACCGTCGCTGTCGGAATGGTTCGATAGAGCGCAACGTCTTCAAACGGCATATGCGTGCCGCCGTTGAACGCGGCGCAAACGCCGGGATCGGTGCCGATCACCGTGATGTCGTTTTTCGCATATCCCGCGGAAAGAAACACCTGATCAAACACGCGGCGCGAGGCAAACGGGCCGAACGTATGCACAATCGGTTTATATCCCGTTGCAGCAAGGCCGCACGCAACGCCGATCATGTTCGCTTCCGAAATGCCGCAATTGATACCGCGCGTCGGGTTTTCCGCCGACCACTGGCAGGTGCCGATGCAGCTCATTAAATCCGCGTCGAGGTAGATTACATTCGGGTCTTCCGCGCTCAGCTGGCGGATGGTTTGTCCCAGCACATCTTTAAACGCGCGGGAATCCATGCTTCCGTCGTATACGATTTCCATGTTCTCTTCCCCCTCTCAGCTGCGCTGCGCAATCAGCGCGTCTTGCCAGGTTGCCCATTGTTCGGCGGAAACGGTCATGCTGTGGTTGCTCTTTGCGTTTTCCACATCCGGCACGCCTTTGCCCTTTATCGTGTTCAACACGATGGCATACGGCTTTTCTCCGCCCATCCGCGTGCGCTCCAGCGCATCGTATAGCGCCGGAACATCGTTTCCATCGATGGAAACGGTGTCAAACCCGAACGCCTGCAGTTTTGCGCCGAGATCGAGCGTATCAAGAATATCTTTGGTGCAGCCGTCCAGCTGTTTGCCGTTAACGTCCAGCAGCAGCACGAGATTGCCAAGCTGTTTTGCCGCAGCAAACATGCAAGCTTCCCAAACCTGTCCTTCGTTAGATTCCCCGTCGCCGACGATGAGGAACACGCGCGTGTCGCGCCCGCGCATCTGTTCGCCGAGCGCCATACCGCAGGCAAGGCTGGTTCCCTGGCCTAGCGATCCGGTCGTCATATCCACGCCCGGCGTTTTATTCCGGTCGCAATGACTCGGCAGACAGGTTCCGGGTTGATTGAGCGTTTTGAGCATTTCATAGGGAAAGTATCCCAACAGCGCAAGCGCCGCGTAGATCGCGGGGCCGGCATGTCCTTTGGAACAAACGAGTTTATCCCGCTCCGGCCAGTCGGGGTTTGCCGGATCAATCCGCATCTGCGTTTTATAGAGCACGGCAAGCGCATCCGTAACGCTCAGTGATCCGCCGATGTGCCCGAACCCGCGCGCTTTCATCTGCTCGAGAATTCCAATTCGAATCTCCAACGCAAAGCGTTCGATTTCCTGTTTTTTCAGTTCATCCAATTTCATGTTTGCTCCTTTCGCAGCTCACATTACCGCGCGTTTCAGCGAACCGACTGCAACAATGGCAGTGTGGACCCGCCATACGGCATGACGATGACGCTCGCTTCCTCGCCGCATTTTTCAAGCGCGGCGTCCATTGCCGCCTGCGCCGATGTATATGGTGTTAAAAATATCTGTTTTACAAATTCAGGTTCCAGTTCGGATACGAGGTAGATATCCGCGTTCTCCAGCACCATCGCAATCGCCGCCGCCTTGTGCCCGCCGAGCTGAAAATCCTTTTGGATGCGCTCAATCATGCCGTGCGCATCGGGCGACTTTGTCATCCATTCTTCAAAGACATGCTCGCCAAGACCTTCTTTGCAGGAACCGACGAGTATGATAACGCCGTCTTTTTTAACCGCATGCTTCGCGTTGTCCAGCGCTTTTTGCGTTTGATACAGGTTTAAATCCTTCGGTGCGCCGCCTTGCGATACGACGACGATATCCGCGCGCTCCGCAATCGGTTTGCCATAGAGCTTGTCCAGATAACGGCAGCCTTCGCGGTGCGCTTTTACGACGTCTCCCGCCGAAGCATGCACGATCTTTTTGTGCTCGTCCAGCACGACGTTTACGATAAAATCCACGCCGACCATCTGTGCCGCTTCTTCGATATCTTCCCGCACAGGGTTGCCTTCCAGCCGGCCTGCCGCGGCGGCTTGTTCCACCATGCGGCTGTGGTTGCTCTGGATTGCGTCCCTTGTGCTCACGCCAGGCATAATTGCCTTTGCTCCGCCGGAATAACCCGCAAAATAGTGATATTCAATGTTGCCAAGGCAAATTCTGCGATCCGCCTGCGCCACCGCGCGGACGATATCAACCGGTGTACCGCGGCTGGTTGTGCCATAGTGTACGCAGTCGCTGTCGTCGCCGTCGATGCAGTTGATTTCGTGATAAACGCGTTCACCGACGAGTTTGATCATTTCCGCTTGCGTGTGCTTGCGGTGGCTGCCCAGTGCAAACACCAGCGTGATATCCGCTTCCGGTATTCCCGCTGCATAGAGTTCATCCAGCAGCAGCGGCAAAATCTCATAGCTCGGCAGGGGGCGCGTGATGTCGCTCGTGATAATCACGATTTTTTCGCCGGCATGCACGATTTGCTTTAGCCGCGGCGTTCCAATCGGGTTTTTCATCGCGCGGGCCACTTCTTCCTGTCCCGTCAACGCATGAAGAACCGGATTCGGAAGCATTACACAAACTAGATTTTCGTCCGGCACGGTCAATTTCTGCGTTCCCGCGCCAAATCCAAGATCAAACTCCATAGCTTTATTCCTTCGGCTGATCCGCCGGAAATGTTTTTGCCGCGTGGCGCAGCGCCTTGACGACAGGCAGTTCTTCTCCGGTTAAAAACCGGATCAACGCGCCGCCGCCGGTGCAGATGTATCCCATCTGATCGACAAGTCCATATTGCTCCGTGGCGGTAATGCTGTCCCCGCCGCCGAGCACGGTATACGCTGCGGTTTGAGCAAGCGCGTTCCAAACGGTCTTTGTGCCGTGTTCCGTCTCCGGCTTTTCAAACACGCCCATTGGCCCGTTGACAAATACGGTTTTTGCCGCGCGGATGATATCCGCGTAGTTTGCGGCGGTTTGGCTGCCGATGTCCAGCACGCCTGCTTCCCCCGGAACCGAATCAATCATAGACTCTTTGCGTTTTCCATCGCTGTCGAGATATGCGGCATCCGTCGGTAAAACGATCTTCTCGCCGTATTTTTCCAGCAGCGGTATCGATTTTTCAATAAATTCGCCGTAGTTCGATTTTTGAATGAAATCCAGACTTGCCTGCCCGATATGAATGCCTTTTGCAAACAATAGAATGTTTGCGACAAGCCCGCCAGTTAATACCGTGTCCGCCGCGCCTTTGGAAAGCACCGTCTCCATCATCAAAAACGCATCGGATACCTTTGCCCCGCCAAGCACGAATACGCACGGACGATCCGGCGATTCCATCACGCCGGAAACGACGCAGAATTCCTGTTCAAACAACCGCCCCATCGCACTCGGCAGCACCTGCTCAAATCCGCATAATGTCGGCTGGTCGCGGTGTGCCGCAGCAAACGCGTCGCAGACATATAAATCCGCGAGAGGCGCAAGTTTGGTCACAACCTGCGTTTTCGCCTGCTGTTCATGCGTCAGGTTCAGCTTCATTTCAAACAGCGTCTGCTCTTCCGCGCAAAACCGCACATTGTCTAGCAACAGGATTTCGCCGTTTTTCAGCGCGCCAATCGCCTCTCTTGCAGCAGGACCGGTTACGTCATCCAGAAACCGCACTTCGCGACCCACCAGTTCCGTAAGCACTTCGGCATGCGGCGCGGTCGTATAAAAGTTTTTATACTCGATATCCGATCCCTGATGCGCAAGCAACACAACCTTTGCCCCGTGCTCCGCGAGCTCACGCACCGTCGGCACACAAGCCTGAATGCGGTTGATGCTCTTGAGTTTGCCTGTCTGTCGATCTACCGGTTGGTTGATATCCACACGGCAGAGCACTGTTTTTCCGGCAAGGTTGAATTCATCCAGCGTATTGATTCCAAAGCGCATATTTCTGAGCCTCCAGACGGCAGATTTCTTACTTAAATCTGCCGATGTTCAGGTATTCGTTCGTCTTTGTCGTGCCCTCTTCGCGCGTCGTCTGCATGTTGCAAGCCGCGCGGATGGCGTCCATCGTTTCAGGTATCGTTACGCTTTCCTGCGGAATGTTGATGGCATACATGATTTCGTCGCCTGTTTCCACAATAGAATCCGACCAGAGCCCGATTTCATACATGTCTCCGCGGGCGTTGCCAAGATCGCGCGCGTATTTGAACAAGCTTGCGTTGCCGAGGAATCCTTCATCGATCGATACCACGCGAATACGCGGATGTTTCTGGAAGGCGGCCAGCGCCATCTCTTT
>QKAN01000022.1 GCA_003246365.1 Clostridia bacterium | reverse complement strand
TTAGGCACGCCGCCAGCGTTCGTCCTGAGCCAGGATCAAACTCTTGAGTTCAATCTCTGACAAGTCTTTTCAGACTCGTTAGCTCACTTACTTTGTACGCTCACTCAAATTCGTTGCGTTTGTTTCATTCTTTAACTAAAGCACCTTTCGATGCCTTTGCCTCAGAATTACTGGCTTGTTTTTTTGTTTCTTGCACTATATAGTTTTCAAGGTGCTCTCGCCGTTTTCGCTTGCTTTCGCTTGGCGGGACAGCTTGTTTAGTATAGCAATTTGAGGTTCAAATGTCAATCACTTTTTTTAACTTTTTTTCGAAGTCCTGACGATTTTTTGTCTCTCCTTGCGCGCACTTTTTCGGTGCTCGATTATTCTACTGCTTCCCAATTAGAAAATCAAGTGCTTTTGTTACAATTTTTTATTGTTTTGAAACGTATTGTGTTGAATGCTTGCGTAATCCACAACCGGTAGTCACCAGCACTTTATATGTAGCCCTGTGGCTCTCGGTCGCGTTGACAAGGTTCGCTTTTATGCTGTATTCTATATAGGAAATTTTGAACCGCAAGGAGCAGCTTTAACATATGAGATCCATGACCAGCAAAGAGCTCAGACAACTTTATCTCGACTTTTTTGTATCAAAAGGGCACACGATTATCCCCTCCGCATCTTTGATTCCGGAAAATGATCCTACCGTACTTTTCACGACGGCAGGCATGCATCCGTTGGTGCCTTATCTCATGGGCACAACGCATCCCGAAGGCAAGCGTTTGGTTGACGTGCAAAAGTGCGTCCGCACTGGTGACATCGACGAGGTCGGTGACGCCTCTCACTGCACCTTTTTCGAGATGCTTGGCAACTGGTCTCTTGGCGATTACTTTAAAAAGGAATCGATTGCTTACTCTTGGGAGTTTTTGACGAGCAAAGACTGGCTTGGTATTGACCCGAGTCTGCTCTTTTTCACCTGTTTTGAAGGCGATGAAAACGCGCCGCGCGATACCGTAGCGCATGATTGCTGGGTCAGTCAGGGCGTATCTCCTTCCCACATCGTATATTTACCAAAAGCAAACAACTGGTGGGGGCCTGCTGGACAAACCGGCCCCTGCGGTCCTGACACGGAAATCTTTTACGATACAGGCAAAGCGCCTTGCGGTCCGAATTGTAAGGCTGGATGCGATTGCGGCAAGTACCTCGAAATCTGGAACAATGTATTCATGGAATACAACAAGACCGCGGATGGCACCTTTGAACCGCTTGCACAGAAAAACGTCGATACTGGCATGGGTCTTGACCGCACCGTTGCGACCTTGCAAGGCGTGAAGAGCGTTTATGATACCGATGCTTTCGCGGACATCATTGCCACCATCGCGGAACTTTCCGGTAAGCAGTACGGCGAAAGTGCGGAAGTCATGCGTATGTTCCGCATCATCGCGGATCATATCCGCTGCGCAACGTTCATGCTAGGCGACCAGCGTGGTATTACACCGAGTAATGTCGACCAGGGCTATATCCTTCGCAGGTTGATTCGCCGCGCGATTCGCTTTTCTATGCAACTCGGTATTCCTGATGGAAGTCTCTCGAAAGTGTCCGAGGCCGTCATCAATCAGTATGGAGAATTTTATCAAGAGCTGAATACCAACCGTGCAAAAATTCTCGACGAGTTGGCAAAAGAAGAACAGCGGTTCGAAAATGCGCTGAAAAAAGGCATTCGCGAATTTGAACGGTTGGTTTCTTCGCTCGATTCCGATATGATTGATGGTGTGAGTGCGTTCCATTTATATGATACGTTCGGTTTCCCGATCGAACTCACGCAGGAACTTGCCGCAGAACGCGGTCTCAAGGTCGACGAAAAAGGCTTTGACGAAGCATTCAAGGCGCATCAAGAGCTTTCACACGCCGGCGCAGAGCAGCGTTTTCAGGGCGGTCTTGCCGACCATACGGAAGAAACCGCGCGTTTGCACACCGCAACCCATCTACTTCAAGCAGGGCTGCGCAAAGTGCTCAACAGCGATGAAGTAGCGCAAAAGGGCAGCAATATCACCGCGGAGCGGTTGCGTTTCGATTTCAGTTTTCCGCGCAAACTCACGCCGGAAGAACTCGCGGCTGTTGAAGCATATGTAAACGAAGCCATTGCGCAGAATGTCGAAATCACCTGTGACGAGATGACGGTTGACGAAGCAAAAGAAAGCGGAGCGATCGGTCTTTTCGAGAGCAAATACGGCTCCAAAGTAAAGGTTTATACCGTTCCCGGATATAGCAAGGAAATCTGCGGCGGTCCGCATGCCGCGCATACCGGCGAATTGGGTAGTTTCAAAATCAAAAAGGAGGAAGCGTCGAGCGCTGGTGTTCGTCGCATCAAAGCGGTATTGATCCATGGTTGATTGGTACATTTACGATTGGGATCTGCAAGGTCTGCCTGCTCAATTTCACGTCGATTTAAAATACGTGGAAGAGTTTGACACGCTCGGAGATTTTACAACGCTCCTCTATGTGTCGTGTTATCCCAAAAAACCTGACGCGCAGGCGTTTACCTCCAGAGAGAAACGGCTGCTCGATACAGTAAGTAAAGAATGCTTGCGGATATTGGGAGATCAGTGCGCCTATGTTGGATTTATCGACATTGCCGCGCATCGTAGATATTACTTCTATACGCCGGACCCCCGTCTTCTTGTCCCGCTGATGGCTTATTGTACCGAAGAAGACGGCATTCGCTTGGAGTGCTTTAAAACAGAAGAACCGAATCGTCAAACATACTATCGTCTGCTCGTTCCGGATAATGCGAAAAAACAGTCGGTCGACAACTTGGCTTATGTCGATGCTCTTCGCGAACGAGGCGACGATCTGGAAGCTTACCGCCGCGTCAACCTGCATTTCTATTTTCCGAGCGCAAACGGACGTACCCTTTTTGGCGAAGGCGCAAAGGCTCTGGGGTTTGCCATTGGAACAACCGATTATATCCCCGAGCGTGAACCTTCATACTATATGGTGCTTCATGCCATCAGCCCACTCGATCCGGACGCAATCACGGAGTTAACGACCAAAGCAATTTACGCTGCAGAAACATACGGCGGTATCATGGAGCATTTCGATTCCGCGTTTGTACAACGAAGAGGTATCTTCGGTTAATCTCAAACACAAAAGAACCGGTTCCCCGGTTCTTCTTTATTTATTGCTGATTTACTTAACCCAATACTCGAATGTGAGCTGATCTTCCGCAAGGTCGGTGTGTCCGCCGTTTTGATAGATGATACTGCCGCCCATTGCCTGATAAAACGCAATTGCCCGAACATTGTGCATATTGCAGTTGTTATATAGTTTTTCTATCCCCTGTTCTCTGCAATAGTCCATTACAAAGCGAAACACCTTCAATCCTATCCCCTGACGCCAATATAATTGCAAGATATATAAGCCGTTTAAGTATATTCCTGCCGGATCGGCAGTTTTAGGAAACCAGTATTGCGGTTTTCCGAACGTAAAGTATCCAGCCAATTGTTCATCCACATAAATCAAATAGATCTGCTGGATTTTATGTTCGATTTGTCTTAAAAACTCTGCTTGATTCTTCAACAAATCATACTGTGCAAAAAATTCCTCAGTATAGATTCCTCTATATGTTTCTTCGCGCGCCTGCTTTCTCAGCGCCGCAAGCAATGCCGTATCGGACGGCTGTGCTGTTCTGAATTCAACGACGTCATGATTCTTCATAAATGTCGTTTTCTATTTGCCAACGCAAAATCGCTCAAATATACGGTCTATTACTGCCGCATCCACATCCGCTCCGGTGATAGCGCCGAGATGATGCAAGGCGTTTTTAACGTCCGTAGCTGCGCAATCGAGTTCCTCCGCACCTGCCGCATCGCGCAGTGCACGAAGTGCGAGTTCCAGCGCGCGTATATGACGCTCATTTGTAATGGTTGAGGCATCCGTGCGCTCCGGTGCGGCAAGCGCGAGAATACTCTGTTTCAGTTCGTCTAACCCTGCGCCTGTTTTTGCGCTGATAAAAATTGCGTTTTCGTTTAAATTGTCGCTTTGTATCAAATCGGATTTGTTTAGCACAACAACTCTTATTTCGTCCTTTGTTTCATCCAGCAATGTTTTGTCTTCTGTCGTTAATTGCTCGGATGCGTCTAAGACAAGGCAGACAACGTCCGCTGACTTTAATGCAGCGCGAGCACGGTTCACACCGATACGCTCCGCTTCATCATTTGCCTCGCGAATGCCAGCCGTATCAATCAGGCGAACCGGCACACCGTCAATGCTTATTTTCTCGTCAATTACGTCGCGCGTCGTACCAGCATGCGCGGTTACAATTGCACGCTCGCTGCCGAGTAATGCGTTCATCAGCGAAGACTTCCCAACATTTGGTCGACCAATGATTGCAACGCGTAACCCATCGCGCAGCACACGCCCGCGTCTTCCTTCGTTGATTAAACGATCTATTCGTTGCGTTGCAGCCAAAAGCGATTCAGGCAGAGCTTCCAGCGTATCCGCTTCGGCCTCATCCGGATAATCAATCGCTGCATCGATTCCGGAAAGTGCATCTGTCAATAAAGATTCTACCGACTCGATTTCGCGTTTAACGCTTCCTTGTAATTGTTGCAGCGCAGATTTCAGGCTTTGTTCGGCATCCGCGTTGATCACATCCATCACCGCTTCCGCAGCAGAGAGGTCCATTTTTCCGTTTAGAAAAGCACGTTTTGTGAACTCTCCCGCTTCTGCCGGTCGAAAACCGAGCGTTGCCAGCGCGCCCAAGACACGTTGAACTGTTTGCGCGCCTCCGTGCACATTCAGTTCCATCATGTTCTCGCCCGTGTAACTTTTTGGTGCGGCAAAATAAACCGCCATGCAATCGTCAATCGTTTCGCCGTTTAGCGTCATCTTTGCATGCACCAACTCACGCGGCGTTTTGCTCGGATCGCAATTGAGAAGCTCGCGCACTCTGTTTGCGTGTTCACCCGAAATGCGAATTACTGCAATCGCTCCACCGACGGCGGAGGATGGCGCATAGATTGTATCTTCCATAACGTGCTCCAATTTATTCTATCAACTTTAACTAAGCGTTCGCCAAAATAGTATACGAGCCGCCGCTTAAATGCGGCGGCTCGTTTGTCAGTCGTTACTTCATCGGTGTAATTACTACATGACGATTTGGTTCTTCGCCTTCGCTATGCGTCGTAACTCCGTTAAATCCCTGCAGCGCGCTGTGTAAAATGCGCCGTTCATACGGATTCATCGGCTCCATCACGACAGGCCGTCCCGTTTGCCTTACATGTGTTGCATTTTTACGGGCAAGCCGCTTGAGCGTTTCTTCGCGGCGGGAACGATATCCCTCTGTGTCCAATGTAACGCGAATATATCCGTCTTCCTTGCGGTTTTTGTTCGCAACCAGCGAAACCAGATACTGCATGGCGTCCAGGGTTTCACCGCGCCGTCCGATTAAGAGTCCCATGGTCTCCGCGTCGATACAGAGCCGTAGTCCATTATCCGTATCCGCTGCAAGAACGGGTGCAGGCGTGTTCATTTTCGTCAGCAACTCGCTGAGGAAAACCGCGCAAGGCGTATTCTTTGCCAGATCTTCGCTATAGTCGTAATGCACTTCCGGCGCCGTTTCCTGCGCACGGTCGCGTGTTTGCGCGCCGCTCTGTTCGCCCCTAGAATTGCCATACGATCCGGATCCGTATTGTCCGCCGCGATCCGACCGATCATATCTGTTTTGCTCCCGGCGTTCGGGCGCGCCGCTTCGCGGTCTGCGCGGCTGTTCGCGTCGTTGCTGGAAACTGGCTTCCTTTTCTTTGCGATATACCTGCTCCATCTCCATGACGAGCGGAACTTCGCGCTTTGTCAGGCGTACAACCGCCTGCTTCGCACCAATGCCAAAGAGTCCTTTGCTTTCAGTTTGGATGGTCTCAATCTCTACTTCGTCGATGGTAACGCCCATCTCATTCAGCCCGATAAAGATTGCTTCGTCTAAGCTATGGCCAGAAAACTCCATGCTTTTCATTTCGTAATAACCTCCGTCAGCTCAGCTTTCTGCTTAGCAAACGAACGATTGATCAGCAGCGAAGTGCCCAAAGAGAAAATGTTGCTGAAGGTCCAGTAAACAGCAAAGCTTGCATTGTATTGCAAACAGAAGAAGAACGACATTGCCGGCATCAGCCAGTTCATCATTTTATTCGTTTGTGCCGTTGCGTCGCTCTTCGGCTGATTCTTCTGCATAATCCAGGTGGAGAGATAAGTCGTTGCGCCCGCAAGAACCGGGAAGATAAACCAACCGTTGTTATATCCGCCATAAAGATCTGCACAGGGTGCCATGAGGGCGGTATAGCGCGTCGTAAGGTCGTCCGTCAAAGTTGCCAGCGAGTATGTATCTCCGTTTTGCACGAAGAAACCGAGATCAACAAATTTCTGTAGTGCTTCGGGATGCTCCTGAAAATAAAGCAGCTTTGGCAGCGTTTCATTTGTCTTGCCGAAGAATTCCTTTGCAGTCGCTATAACCGGAGAAAACCCGTTATCAGGCATCCAAAGGTTGTTTACCCAGAAAAACTTGAAGCTCTGGAATAGCTCGATTCCCTTGTCTTTGTTGTCGTCGAGCGTAATGATGAGTCGAACCATCATTTCGTTGCCCCATTGACGGAACGCGGCAATAAAGATGAAAAACAGCGGCATCGTGATCAGCATCGGCAAGCAACCGCCAAACATGCTCACGCCGTTTTCGCGCATAATCTTTTGTTGTTCGGTATTAAGTCTCTGCGGATCTTTTTCGTACTTTTTGCGAATCTTATCAAGCTGCGGTTGAATAGAAGCCATCTTCATAGAAGACTTTCTGGAGCGAATATCGCCAAACACCGTTAAACTACGGATGATCAACGTCGCTATGATAATAGTCAGTACGATACTTTGATTTGTCAGTGTTTCGTAAAGCCAACGCATTCCGAGGAATGCCCACTGTGTAATGAAGAAATCGCCTTGCAAGGGGGATGCCCTCCTCTCACTATATAAAGGGTATGTTTTTGTAAGTAATGATGCAAAACAATTAGTTGCGAAGTTTAACTAAAACAAATTACAAAAAACGCATATTGTTACGGAACGGGATCATATCCGCCTTTACCAAATGGATTGCAGCGCAAAATGCGCCAGATGGCAAGTAATGAGCCTTTCCAAGCGCCGTGTTTCTGTAGAGCTTCCATTGCATATTCAGAACATGTCGGTGTAAAGCGGCAACTCGGCGGCAGTAAAGGAGAAATGTATTTTTTATATCCGCGTACGATCGCGATTAAGACACGCTTCATTCGCGTTCCCTCGCTTCCCAAAGGCCGGCGCGCATCAACTGAGAAACCATTCCTTCTCGAATGTTCAGAAAGGGAGCTTCTACGATGGAATCCCGCGCAATAAATATCAGATTGATTCCGCCTTTTATTTGCGGAATTAACGGTGTTACCGCTTCGCGCATGCGGCGTTTGACGCGGTTTCTAACAACGGCGTTGCCGATTTTTTTGCTGACTGAAAAGCCGATTTTCGGTTCTTTGCCGCGATTTTTTACATATACCATCGCAAGCAATTTCCCACCGCATGATTTTCCCATACGATAGGTATAGCGAAATTCTTTCTTTCGCCGAAGAGAATCGCTGTGCTTCACGGCTTCGCACCTTTTTCAAAACAGAACTGCGCAGATATCCACTGCGCTTGCAAATCCGTCTCTTTTTCGAAATACAAACATGCGGCAAGCAAATGCCTGCCGCAAGCGCTTGTGCGTACTGTTACGGTTTTAATCAAAACAATCCCGTTTACGCGCTGAGAACTTTGCGGCCTTTCGCGCGCCTACGCTTAATGACATTGCGACCGTCGGCCGATTTCATGCGTTTGCGGAATCCGTGCACCTTGCTCCGTTGACGCTTTTTGGGCTGATAGGTTCGAACCATTCGAATACACCTCGCTTCGTTATTGAGTCGCGCGGGCTATTCACCCGCAAAAATCGCACACGCGGGCATGAACCCGCATGATATGAACCTTATGTATTATAGTGGACGGCGCAAACCCGTGTCAAGGAGTTTCTTCTTATCTTTTCCAAAGCGGCGTTAACGCAGCTTTGCAAACACGAGTCTTCCCGCAGAAGTTTGCAGTGCGCTGGTAACAACAATGTCCAGTGTTTCACCGATATGCTTGCGCGCGCTTTCTACAATGACCATTGTTCCATCCGGCAAATACCCGACGCCTTGACCGGATTCTTTCCCTTCTTTCACAATCGCCAGCGGCAATTCCTCGCCCGGTAACAGCACGGATCGCACCGCATTGGCCAGATCATTGATGTTCAACACCGGCATGTTCTGCACGGCCGCAACTTTATTGAGATTGTAATCGTTTGTTACGAGGATTCCGTTCAAGTCCGTAGCCAGTCGCAGAAGTTTTAGGTCAACTTCATCGACATCGTCATAATCCCGTTCCTCAACCACAACTCGCTGATCCAATTCCCGTTGCATAGAATGAAGAATATCCAATCCTCTGCGTCCGCGGGAGCGCTTCATCGCATCTGAACTATCGGCTATATGCCGAAGCTCCTTTAGCACAAACGCGGGAACAACGATCTTTCCTTCGAGAAAACCTGTTTTGCAGATATCATAGATGCGTCCGTCAATAATAACGCTCGTATCGAGCACTTTCGGTCGCCCTTCCGATGCAATCAGCCCTTTGGTCAGGTGACCGCGACGCGCCGCGCCCTCCATTAGCTCCGGTCTGCGTGTAATTCCGACATAGCCGCCATAATATCCGCAAATGATATACAGCAGCAGCGTGATTAACTCCGGTACAACCGGAACGTCAATCGTACGAACAATCAGGCTTAAAAGAAACGCAAATAACAGACCGATCATAATGCCTATGACACCGAATAAAATATCTAGCGCCGGCATTTCTGTCAGTCTCCGCTCCAGTTTCTGAAAAAAGCCGTGAATGCCATCTATGATCCTTGGAGAAATAATAAAAAAAATGATTCCGAATAATATACCAACGATCACATAGAGAGCAGCCATCACGGCGGGGATTGTGGTATAGCGTAATACGTACTCGTAACCTGGGCATCTAAATGTGTACAGCACCCATGCAACGATGCCGCAGCCAACGCCAATACCAACCAGTGCAATAAGTATCCGTAGTACCTTTCGCATGCAATGACTGGCGTTTTCCCGTTTTGTTTAGCCCCCGACCAGGGGAAGGAATTCGCTCTCCTCCTTTCCGCTCGACGCGGCCAACTCAGCGATGAGTACCTGCCTCGCCGTTAAGTACATTTTTCGTTCTCCGGCGGATAATCCCTTTTCTCTGTCTCGATGTACCAAACATTTTACTACATCTGCAACGCCAAAGATATCGCCAACGCGAAGTTTGCTGAGATTATCGCGATAGCGCTGGTTCCAGTTGTCACTTTCGTCCGAGCAGCCGTCTTCCGCCAAAAAGTCAATGACTTTTCTGCATTCTTCCGCACAAACAAGTTTCCGAAGGCCAACAACCTCCGCTGTTGCGACAGGAACCATCGCCGTCATACGCCCCATAACAAAGCGCAGCACATAATACTGCGTTGTCTCGCCAAGAACTGTCTGATCTTGAACGGACTCTATTTCGCCAACCCCGTGCATCGGGTAGCAAACCATATCTCCGATTTGAAACACCGGCAATGCTCCTTTCGCGTAAATTATTATCCTATTTGTATACTATATCATTCTTTTTCGATTATTGTCAACAAAATATTGTATAGTATCATAACGCAAACGTGATGTCAACAAATATTTTTTAAGAATTGAATAAATTATTCGAAGCCATTTTTCTCTACTAATATCTTATCATATTTGAAACATATTATATTTCGAAAAATCCGAACAATTTAAAGAAAGGACGAAGGCTGCGAACAACCTTCATCCCTATTTTTTCGTTCAATTAGACTTATAGAAGCGTTTGCTGCTCCGCAAAGCTCATATCAAGCAGTCGCTTGCTGCTCCGCTGTTCAAACATGGTGCTCATCGGTGCGCGGTCATGAATAATTTTTACTGCCTGCGCAAACATTGGTGCCGCGGAGATAAACCGGATTTTAGACGAGAGGCTCGCGTATGGGCACTCCAGCGTATCCGTAGAGACAAGGAATTCAATCGGACTCGCATCGATTTTGCGAATTCCCTCTTCCCCTAGCACGTTATGGGAAAGCGCAGCGTAAACCTTTTTTGCACCCTTGTCGGTCAGAGCATAGCTTACATCAACCAGCGTGCCGCCGGAAATCGAGAAGTCGTCGATGACAAGGCAGTTCTTGTCTTTTACGTCGCCGATGATCTCGAGCACTTTTGCGTTTTCATCGTGTCCAAAGCGCATCTTGTCTCCAATGGCGACCGGACAGTTTAATTCAGTTGCATATTCGCGCGCGCGCTTTGCCGAGCCTGCATCCGGCGAAACGACAACCAGATCTTCGTTTACGATGCCCTGTCTGCGAATATATTCGCAGAGCAGCTCTTTTGCGTAAAGATGGTCGACAGGCTTTTTGAAAAAGCCTTGCACCTGCGGTGCATGCAAGTCCATTGTAATGATTCGGTCAACGCCCGCAACTTCAATACAATCTGCGCAGACGCGAGCACGGATTGATACGCGAGGTTCGTCTTTTTTGTCGCCTTTTGCGTAGGAAAAGTAGGGAATGATCGCGGTAACAGAGTTTGCACTTGCGCGTTTAAATGCGTCAATCCAGAACAGAAGTTCAACAAACTCGTCATTTGGCTGTCGTCCGATCGGTACTACGATGTAAACATCTTTATCTCGAATGGATTCATTAACTCTGACAAAGATATTCCCTTCGCTGAATTTGATCGTTTCCGCATCGCCAAGTTGTGTTCCCAGGTATGCGCACATTCTCTTTGCAAACGGTTTGCCCGTGCTTCCGGCAAATATCTTGATGATTCCCGAACCCGTGTACATTAGTATTCCCTCTCCCTGATGCGTTTTTATTATTCCGCCCCATTTGTTACTGCAACCACATTATATCAGAGGACGCACGCGTTCTCAACACAATATAGCCGAAGCGGATTATTTTCATAATTCAAATTTTGTCTATCTTTCATAACCAATGCGAATTTATCATAAAAAACGATCTTCGCATGTGATCATTTCTTCTCGTCAGCTGTAATCTCGCAGCTTAGCGTATTTTTCTTTTCGGCCTCGCTTCAAAATATGCGCGGCACTCGCCGAGCACCGGCGTATCGCGCCATGTTTGGCCCGGAAAAACATCTTTGCGATTCGCGCCGTGGTAATCGCTGCCGCAGGTAACGATCAGGTTTAACTGTCGCGCAATGCTCGTCAAAACCTGACTGTCCCCTTCGCTCAGCGACGGGTGAAATCCTTCCAGACCCATCAACCCCATCTCGGCTAGAAGCGGCGCAAGTTTGTGCGGATCCGGATGTCCGTTCAAAGGATGCGCCCATACAGGGACGCCACCCGCGCCGCGAATCAGTTTGATCACATCCTCGGGCGCAAATCTTCCCGCGTTATAATATCCCGGACATCCTTTCCGTAAGAAACGTATAAAAGCATCTCGCGTATCTGTCGCAAATCCGCCTTTGACAAGCGCCATCGCAAGATTCAATCTCGTCACCACGCCGGTTTCGCCGCCCAAAAACGGGCGAATATCATATCCCGCCTCCAGCAATTGTTCCGTAATTACCTGGTTTCTAAGGGATCGACGCTTCAGCGCCGTTTCAAGCGCGTCTGTTAGCTTTTTATCGTTAATGTCAATATCCAGTCCTAATATATGCAGTTCATGTGGCCATTCCGCATCCATTTCTATCGCTGGAAGCAGCCGTACACCAATTTTATCGGCTTCAGACATTGCTTCCGTAACACCGTCTATGTTGTCGTGATCCGTCAGTGCAAGCATCGAAACACCGCGCGCTGCAACGGTTCTAACGACTTCAGCCGGCGTATCGGATCCGTCCGAGCAATTACTGTGCAGGTGCAGGTCAAAGGGTTGATTCGTATTTTTTTCTGTTTCCATCGGGTTCTTTCTCTTCGGCTTATTCACCGGTTTCATAAAGACAGGGCGGCCATGCCGCCCTATCCGGGTTTGCAAGAGTCTTTTCCTTAGAGTTTATGTTTCTTGCTCTTTATGCGGGTTCTCCGCTCGGTTCCGTTGCAATCGGTTTTTCCTGCGGTTCTTCCGGTTTTTTCTTTTTACGTTTCGGTGTTTCCTTTTTTAGGATGTCCGCCGGATTTGTTCCGTTGAACACCGCCTCAAATTCCTCGCCCGTAACACGTTCGTATTCAATTAGCATTTCAGATACGCGATCCAATGCATCCATATTTTCATTGATGATGCTTCGAGCACGTTCAAACTGCGAGTCGAGAATCTTTCGCACTTCGTTATCAACAGTAGCCGCAAGCGACTCTGAATAGTTGCGCTGATGCCCCCAGTCCTTGGCGATGAATACCTCTTCCTGACCGCCCAGGAACATCGGCCCGACCGAATCACTCATGCCGTATTCGGTTACCATGCGTTTTGCAATATCGCTGGCGCGCTGAAGGTCGCTGTGTGCGCCGGTGGAAACATCGTTGAACTTCAGTAGTTCTGCAACGCGGCCGCCGAGCGCCATCGCGATGTTATCCAGCAGTTTGTTTTTCGTCACATGCATGAGGTCTTCTTTCGGCAGCGACATCGTGTATCCCGCCGCCATGCCGCGCGGCACGATCGAAACCTCGTGTACAGGATCGCAGCCGGCAAGTTTCAACGCAACGATTGCATGACCCGACTCATGATAAGCGGTGATGCGCTTGTCCGCTTCGGTGATCACTCGACTGCGTTTTTCCGGTCCCATCTGTACGCGGGTAATCGCCTCTTCCAGCTCGGTCATGCCGATCGTTTTAAGGCTATCGCGCGCGGCAAGAATCGCCGCTTCGTTTAACACATTTTCAAGATCCGCTCCGGTAAATCCCGGCGTACGCTTAGCAAGCGTCGCAAGAGAAACGTCCTTGCCAAGCGGCTTGTTGCGCGCGTGTACTTTTAAAATCTCTTCTCGGCCTTTTACGTCCGGATAGTTCACCGTAATCTGGCGGTCAAACCGGCCGGGTCGCAGCAATGCGGGATCGAGGATATCGGGGCGGTTTGTCGCGGCAATCACGATGATGCCTTCGTTGGGCGCAAATCCGTCCATTTCAACCAGCAGCTGGTTGAGCGTCTGTTCGCGTTCGTCATGTCCGCCGCCCATTCCGGCGCCGCGATGGCGTCCAACTGCGTCGATTTCATCGATGAATACAACCGCAGGCGTCGCGCGCTTTGCCGTCTGGAATAAATCACGCACGCGGGATGCGCCAACGCCAACAAACATTTCCACAAAGTCCGAACCGGAGATGGAGAAAAACGGCACTTTCGCTTCGCCGGCAACCGCCTTTGCAAGAAGTGTTTTACCCGTTCCTGGAGGGCCCACGAGAAGCACGCCCTTGGGAATTCTCGCGCCGATTGCGTTAAAACGCTGTGGAGCGCGCATAAAATCAACGATTTCCTTCAGTTCTTCTTTTTCTTCATCCGCTCCGGCAACATCTGCAAACGTAACATTCATTTTGTCGCCAACCGTCATGCGCGCGCGGGATTTTCCAAAGTTTTGCATTTGCTTGCCGCCGCTCTGCGCACGGATCATGAAGAAATAGAACACACCGAATGCGCCAAAGATCAAAATGTACGGCAGAATGATCGACCAGACCGATTCTTCCGTAATCTTGGATTCATAGGCAAAGCCGTAATCCGCGCTGGAGACTTCGTCCACGCTGGTGAACTTGTCGGGGCTGGCGGCGTAGACAATTGCCGCCATATCCGCGCGGAACGTGCTCTCGCTCGGAATTACAACATAAAAATCAGCGCGTTTAGGCAGATCTTCCGCCTCATATTCGCTGTCGGCATAAAGACCGTAAACCTCGCGTTGATTGACCTGAATGGCTTTTATCGTATTTTGAGTCGTATCCGCATTTTCTGTGTTGCGAACCAACTGCAAAAACTCCGTGTTATAATCGAGTTCGTCCAACTTGCTGTCCGTCGGGTTCAGCCCGGAGACCATATAGATGATGGCTGCAAACAACACCACCCAGATCACAGCAGTCATTACTTTTTTATTCAACTAGCTTTCCTCCATCTGCAGCGCGCCTGTCTTCAACCGCGCTGCGCGATTCGGCCGGCATAAGCCGTTCCGACTGGCCGCCGTCTTTATTCCGATACGGCCTTCGCTTCTTAATATAAATCTTTATTCTCTAAGCGGCTTATTCCTCAATCCGGTAAACCGAGGGTTTCAGCACGCCAACATACGGCAGGTTACGTAAAAATCCGTTATAGTCCAACCCATATCCGACAACAAACTCATTGGGAATTGTAAATCCACAGTAGTCCGGCGCAATATCGGTTTCTCTGCGAGAGGGCTTGTCCAGCAAGCAACATATTTTTACGGAAGCCGGTTCGCGACTTGCGAGCAGTTTCATCAAATGCGACAGCGTCAGACCGCTGTCCATGATGTCTTCCGCAATAATTACATGCTTGCCCATGATAGACGTATCGATGTCCTTCGTGATTCGCACGATGCCGCTCGTCCTTTGTTCGTTGCCATAGCTGGAGATGCCCATGAATTCCATCTGGAGGTTCAAATCCATCGCCCTGGCAAGATCAGCAAAGAACATCACTGCGCCTTTGAGAATGCAGATTAACACGATTTCGCCTTCAACGTCCGCATAATCTTTTCTCAGCTCTGCGCCGAGCGCCGCAATGCGTTCTTTGATTTGTTCTTCCGTGTAAAGAATCTTCGCGATATCGTCGTGATTAATGAGCTTGCTCAACCCTAGTCCCCCCTGTTAAATATAATATGGAGAATTTCCTGCGTTTGTGGCGTAACCTTTACTCGTTCGGAGCAGGTTATTCCAGCCGCATAGTATACTTGGTTTCCGCAGCAGAGC
Source organism: Clostridia bacterium (assembly GCA_003246365.1). Classification (GTDB taxonomy): domain Bacteria; phylum Bacillota; class Clostridia; order Christensenellales; family CAG-138; genus UBA7703. The sequence goes on along the minus strand of QKAN01000022.1, from coordinate 6,968 downwards.
AACGGCATGTCGCGTTGTTCTTTTGAAATCTTTCGGTCGGTCAGCACGTCGCTTAACTTTCGTTCGCCCGGCGCACCCAGCGGATAAAACCGATCCCCGTCTTTTCTGGAACGAACAACGAGCCCTTCCGGTAAAGCATTCTTGTCGAGATATGCTTCGTTTCCGTCCTTTGTCGGTTTCCATCTGGAAACACGCTCGCTGATGAATGTTCCTCGGGGTGTAACGCTTTTTCCTTCCGGTACAAACGCAATTTCATAGGACATTGTTTCCGGATAAGCGCCAATATATTGCATCTTTGCGTCTGTCCAGGCGTATATTCCGCCCGGCAGCTCAATTTTCGTTCCGGTCTGCGCTCGCGCTAGTGCGAGTACGCGGCGAATATCCGCCTCGGTTACATTTCCGTCTTGCGCAAGCAATCGTCTTCGCACAATGCGGCTTGAGAGTGCTACGGGCAAGCTGCCAAGCGCTGTCCGGTTGAATCCGGTTCCATCCGAGATCTCCCGCTCCGCTTCTTCGGAAAGATGATTTAATAGTAAATCATCTTCCGCACAAAGCGTTGCCGTTTTACAGAGTGCTTCCGAGATTCCGGGATTATATGAGCGTAAAATTGGAATCAGCTCATTGCGAATTCTGTTCCGGGCAAGGCTGTTTTCTTCGTTGGTTTCATCATCGCAATACGAGGCCTTCTTCTCCGTTAAATATGCAAGAATTTCTTCCTTGCCAACGTTCAGCATAGGTCGTACGATGAACCCGTTTCGCGGTTTCATTCCTGTAAGTCCGCATGTTCCGCTGCCGCGAATCAGGTGCAGCAGCACAGTTTCCGCCTGGTCATCGCGGTGATGTGCTGTCATAATCACATCCGCTGAAAATGATCTTCTCGCGCGTTCGAGAAACTCGTATCGCAATTCCCTTGCCGCTTGTTCCAGCGATTGTCCGGTTGCTTTCGCATATGCGGGAACATCCGCGTTTTCTGATGCAAAAGGAATATTGAGTTCGTTGCAGAGAGATTCGCAAAATCGCTGATCGCGATTTGCACTTTCTCCTCGAATACCGTGGTTGAGGTGCGCGGCGAACAGCCCGCCGATTTCGCCCTCGCTTAATCGTTCCTTCATCGTAAGCAGTAATGCGGTAGAATCCGCACCGCCGGAGAAGGCGACAAGCACCCGTTCATCGGGACCGCATCCGCAGGCGGCAAGCTCTTTTGTGCCAATTAACCGCCGTTGTCTTTGAGCCACCGCATAGATCTCCATGATGAAATATAGTGCTATTCTACCCGCATCAAATTCGTTTTACAAGAGTTAAGACGAAATTACACACCACTTGTTTCAAACAATTCACGATGCAGTATCTTTTGACATGATTTTTGATATCCACTATACTGGAAGAGCAAACTTCTGGAGGCGGATTATGCCGGATTCTATCCATAGCGGTCATCGCGAACGCATTCGCGAGCAATACAGGTTGAACGGTTCTGAAGCTTTTCTGGATCACCAGTTCCTCGAGCTTCTGTTAACATACGCCATTCCCCGCAGGGATACAAACGAATTGGCGCATCAGTTATTAGATCGTTTCGGCTCGTTGGAGGGCGTTGTTACGGCGGAAATTCCGCAGCTTTTGCTTGTAGACGGAGTTGGAGAAAGCACGGCCGTTTTTCTGCGGATGCAGGGGGATTTATTTCGTCGTTTGCGTTTGCGCCGCCTTGCCGACGCGCACGGGGCAATCCGTTTGGCCTCTCCCGTTGATTCCGCGCGATATGCAGTTTCCCAGTTGTCGCTTCACACGTATGAGGCCGTCATGGCTGTCTGCCTGAACACAAAAAAAATGATCGTACATAGCGATCTTATCCACGGCGGAACGCTCACAGAAGCCCAAATCTATCCTCGTAACATTGCCGAAATCGCACTATTGCACAGAGCACACAGCATACTGTTGATACACAATCATCCTTCCGGCGATCCTTCGCCTTCCCGGGCGGATTTGGAAACCACGCAGTCCGTTCGCGCTGCTCTGGAAAGCATCGGCGTTCAGTTGATTGACCACATCATCGTCGGCGGCGAACACGTGTATAGTTTTTCAAGTAACGCTGTCATCGGCGTTTCCGGCGCGGATGCAGAGGTATATTCGTTGCAGGACTATCAAATGCATCAATCTCAGTCCGGCGCAATGCTTAAAGTGATGGAGCCTTATTAACAACAGCTATCTGCACACAAAAAGCCGCTTCGCAGTGGGAAGCGGCTTTTTTGTTAATAAACTCAGTTTGTTGTTTGCAGTATGCCGCTGATGCGATAGGTTACCGTTAGATTTGCAGTCACAGCAATAGAGCTGCTCTTAAATGCGACGCCGACAAGTTGGCTCTCAATCGGAGATTCCGTAACGGAAATCACCGTTCCGAGCGTTACGCCGCCTGCCGTTGCAATTGCGGTCGCTTTTTCCAACGCATCTGCCATTGCCGCCGCAAGTGCGCCATCATATGCCGCAGAAGCGTCTGTTAAACTATATGTTACGTCATAGCTTTCAACGATGCGCGCGTCGATAATCGGCGAAAGAATGTCGTTTACGCGGCTCACATCATTTTCAATGATCGTTATGGTCTGGCGCGCAACATAACCGGTTACAGCTCCGTCGCTCTCCCGCGTATTACTGCTCAGCGTTACGCTGGAAGTCGTCAGATTTTTGTCGAAAACAGTCTGTTCGCCCGCAATCTCCTTAACCTTCTCCGTAACAGCTTCGCAGTTTGCCGCCGCTTCTTCAGAAGTCGCGCTCGTCCCGATTGCAACGATGGTAATCGTCGAAAAGTCCGGCTCCGCTATCACCTCTCCATATCCGCCGACAGCTATGGTGCGATCTGGTTCAACTGCTTCGTTGTTTACAATCACCGTTGGGTCTTCCGGTTTCGCGGTTGGCGCCGGGGTAATGTCCCCTTCTTCCTTGCAAGCGCCAAGCGAAAGAACAAGGCTAATGGCCAACACCGCGCAAATAAATACTTTTACAGATCTGTTGTTCGAAATATTCCAGCGTATCAAAACTTTATCCCTCCAAATCAACTCGATTGAGATAAGTCCCGTTTAAAAATGCATTCAGGTTGTCCTCAACCATATTCACCAACTTCATGCGCGTGTCCCGCGGCATCCAGGCAACGTGCGGCGTAATCAAACATCGCGGCGCCGCCAGCAACGGATCATCTGCAGCGATCGGTTCCGTCGCAACAACATCCAGCCCTGCCGCATAAATTCTGTCGTTCTTTAGCGCATCGGCAAGCGCATTTGCGTCGATGAGCAATCCGCGCGCGGTATTGATCAGTATCGCGCTTTGTTTCATTCTGTTTAGTGCAGCATCATTGATGATGCCTATGGTTTCGCTCGTCGCCGCGCAGTGCAGCGAAAGCACGTCGCTTTGCGCAAGCAATTCTTCAAAAGAAACATATTCCCCCGGAAACTCTTCGCGCGCGCTCCGGCTGTTTCCTATTACCCGCATGCCAAGCGCCTTGGCAACGCGCGCCGCCGCGCAGCCAATTGCCCCCGTGCCCAGAACGCCAAAAGTTTTCCCGGATAGCAGAATCATCGGCGCATCCCATGCGCAATCGCCCGTTTTCTGCGTCCAGCGTCCTTTTCGAACTTCCGTGTCCAGCGCACGTGTGCGGTTTGTCAGCTCCAGCATGAGCGCAATCGCATGCTGCGCAACTGCGTCCGTGGAATATCCCGGTACATTACAAACCGCGACGCCGTGACGTCTGGCTGCTTCTAAATCAATTTTTTCATAGCCGGTTGCAAAGAGTCCCAGAAATCGCAATTTCGGCGCGGCAGAAAACACCTGCTCTCCTAACCGTCCGCGATTTGTCAGCACGACGTCCGCGTCTTTTATGCGGGTCGCAATCTCTTCAACGGGTGTAGCGTCATATACGGTAAGGCTGCCGAATCGTTCGATTGGCGACCAATCAATATCTCCGGGGTTGACGGAAAACGCGTCTAAAATGACGATGTTCATGTATTACTCCAAACTTATTTGGCTTATCAAAAAGTATAGCGCATTCCGCGTTTGCTGACAAGCAAACACACGCGGGATACCGATCTCCACACAAAATTACTATGCTGTGCCATTCGTTGCAGGAAACCGCAATATGTTGTATAATATGTTGATATTATGGAATAATAGTCGTATTTATTTACGCAAGTTGTTCCTTCATTGTCTGTTGAAATTTACTGATTATATCGACGAATTTAGAAAGGATTGAATCAATCTTTGGCATCCAAAGCAGTCAACGAAACATCGAGCGGCCGAAAAAGCACCAGCGCGAAAAGCAAAACACCCGCACGCGATAAGGTCGCATCCGAGGGCAGCGGTATTCTTCTGATCGCCGCCGGGATTCTTGCGGCGGCATATTTGTTCTTTTCCGCCACGGGTTATCTTGGCGAGATGCTTGGAAAAGCGCTGTTTGGCTTAATTGGCGTAATCGCCTACGTCCTGCCGATCATTTTAATCGGTGTGGGCGTAATTTATATTCGCGGCGCTACAAACTCCCGCCTCAACGGATCCGGATGGTATCTGTTGCTTGGTATTCTCGCGCTGGTTACCCTGCTGAATACTGCGCGCGGGAAATCCGTTGAAGTAACCCTGTACATGGACTATATTAACGAAGCATTGTACGTCGGTCAAAACGCGCATCTCGGCGGTGGTTTTATCGGCGCTGTGTTGAGTTATCTTCTTCTTAAGCTCGGCGGACCTACGCTGGCTTATATTCTCAGCATTTCTTTGATTCTTGTGTGCATCGTAAAAATTACCGGTTTCTCGTTACGCGACGCTTCGGAAACTTTTTCTCAAAAGGTTATCGAGGCCGTAGAGAACACGCGCGAACGCGACGTTGTCCGCGAATCGCGCGACGATCGCCCGATGTTTACCCTTACATTGGACGAAGAAACACCCGCAACGACATCAAAAAGCAAGCGGGCTGCGCTGCCGGAAGCAGAAGTTGTTCCCTCTAAGAAAGCCAAAACAAAGCGCAGTCAAGATCAAAGCGAACCGACGATCGATTTGTTTGAAAAACCCGCTGCCAAAAAGAAAAATGCAGCGCTTGCGAAGAATTCCGAGCTCAAAGCGTTTGGCGAGCAATCGGGCGAATTTAAAACAAAGACCGGAGAGAAGGCAAAGACCAAATCTCCGGAAAAAATCACAAGCGACATTTGGGATGAGATCGATTTTGAACCGGGCGACGATGTCCCGCTTGTGGTGAACAAGGGCGGCGTAACATTGCCGAAACCTGTTGTCCAGCTGCCCGACCCCGCGCCGCTCTTTGGCGCCAATACCCCTGCCAAGAAAACAAAGGAACCCGCAAAGACCGCCGCATCTCGAGAAGGGATGCCGGCCCGTCAACCCGGCGTTAAACAGCAGCCGATCGAAAAAACAAAAACGAAGCCTGAAGTCATCATTGGCGACGGGCAATATCACGCGCCTTCGATAGAACTTCTCAATCGACCCGGCGCCCAAAAGGACGACGAAAACGATACGCCGGAAGAAAAAGCGCGTATCTTAATCGAAACATTGCAGAGTTTCCGAATTAACGCGACCGTGACAAATATCGCCGTCGGTCCCGCGCTGACCCGCATTGAAATTCAGCCGGCTCCCGGTACGCGTATTTCGCGCATCACAGCGCTGCAAAATGATATCACCATGGCGCTTGCTGCGCCGCGTCTTCGCATGGAAGCGCCGATTCCGGGAAAGAATGCCATCGGCATCGAAATTCCGAACAAGGGGTCCACGCTTGTTGTCCTGCGGGATATCATCGAAAGCAAAGAGTTTAAAAACGCCACCTCGCCTGTTACTATGGCACTTGGCCGCGAGGCAAGCGGAAAAACCATCGTTGCGGATTTAACGCGCATGCCGCATATGCTCATCGCCGGTGCAACCGGTTCCGGTAAGAGCGTTTGCATCAACGACATCATCGTTTCAATGATCTATAAATCTTCACCGCAGGATGTTCGTTTCATCCTCGTCGATCCGAAGATGGTTGAAATGACGATGTACGGCTCCCTGCCGCATCTATTGATTCCCGTTGTTACAGAACCCAAAAAAGCGGCGGGCGCCATGCGCTGGGTCGTCAAGGAAATGACGGATCGATACAAGCTGTTTTCTGCGCAAAACGCGAGGAATCTGGATCGCTATAACGAACGCGTGGAAACACCGCAGGAAAAACTGCCGCGCATCGTCGTTATCATCGATGAGTTGGCGGATCTGATGATGGTCGCGCCGGACGAAGTAGAAGACAGCATCCGCCGCATCGCGCAGCTCGGCCGCGCCGCGGGTATTCATCTCATCCTTGCCACACAGCGTCCGGATGCAACGGTTATTACCGGTTTGATCAAAGCGAACATTCCTTCCCGCGCGGCGTTTGCGGTCAGTTCCGCAACCAACAGCCGTATCATTCTCGATATGGGCGGCGCAGAAAAGTTGCTTGGACATGGCGATATGCTCTTCCATCCCGATGGATCGGCAAAGCCGACGCGTCTGCAATGTTCTTATGTTTCAGACGAAGAGGTCGAACGCGTCGTTGCGCATTTCCGCGAAAACACGGCTCGTCCCGTCTTTGACGATCAGATTCTGGACGACGTCTCCGCGCTGGAAAAAACCGGCGCAACCGGAGGCGTTTTCGGCGAAGGCAAACAGGAAGACGATCTGCTCGGAGAAGCGGTTCGCGTCGTTTTTGAACATGGTCAAGCCAGCACCAGCATGATTCAAAGAAGGCTCCGTGTGGGATATGCGCGCGCTTCGCGCCTGATCGACATCATGGAGCAAAAGGGATATATTTCCGGTTTTAACGGCAGCAAGGCGCGCGAAGTTCTGATCAAACGCCAGCAGCTTGAAGAACTCTTCGGCGACGGAACGCCTGTTGCCGAGCCGCCTGCGCGTGAGCGGGAACCAAACCCGATGTCCGCGTTTTACAGGGATGACGATTAACATCGCCTTCCAGTTAGTAT
>QKAN01000010.1 GCA_003246365.1 Clostridia bacterium | reverse complement strand
CACATTGTTACTGCCCCCGGCATGGAGCGCATCCGCGATCTGGTGACGGGATCGATTTTACCCACGCCCGGCGCGGTCATGGAAGCGGCAATGATGCTCTATGAAGAAATTGGCGATTTGATCGTACTCGACATCGGCGGCGCAACGACGGATGTACATTCCGTTACAAACGGATCGGAAGAGATAGCGCAACTGTTGACAACTCCTGAACCGTTCAACAAACGTACGGTCGAGGGCGATCTGGGACTATACGTCAACGCACATTATTTGGTGGAACAAATTGGAGAAGCGAAGCTTTCTCATGAGTTGGGGTTGGAAGTTTCCGCAGTGATGCGGTATTATCAACCGATTCCGGTTTCGCCGGAGCAATTGAAGCTGACGTCGCGTCTCTGTCTGGAAGCGGGATTGACCGCAATATCGCGTCATGCGGGAAAATTTCGGCACTTTTACACACCGCAGGGCAGAGCAACCGCGGCAGAAGGAAAAGATCTAACGCAGGTCAAGACAATCATCGGCACAGGCGGCGCGTTGACACGGCTGCCGGAGCGGCAGCAAATTTTACGAAAACTGGCGGACTGCAATGGCAATGGAGCGATGCTCTTTCCCAAACCCGGCGCAATGCGGCTGGCGTTTGATGAGTCGTATGTGATGGCGTCGCTCGGCGTGCTTGCAAAGACAAATCCTGCTGCTGCAAAAAACCTAATCAAACAAACGCTTCGTTTTGCGTAAGCGTTGTATAGCGAAAGGCTAATCATATGGGAACCTACCCGCGCATTACGGCGGATCTCAACAAAATTAAACACAATGCGGACATGCTCTGTGCACTCTGTGCCGAGCACGGCGTGTCAATCGCCGCGGTGACAAAGGTTGTTTGCGCCGATGAAAAAATCTCACGCATGCTTGACACCTGCGGGTTTTCAATGTTGGCGGACGCGCGGACGGAGAACCTTGCGCGGCTGCAAACAAACAAACCGAAGCTGCTTTTGCGCGCGCCTGCGCCGGAGGAAGCGGAGGAGACGGTTGCGCTCGCGGATGTGAGCCTGATTTCCGAAATTGATACGATCCGCGCGCTTGGAAAAGCCGCGCGCAAAGCCGGAAAGCGTCATTCGATTATTCTGATGGTTGATTTGGGCGATTTGCGCGAAGGATTGCTGTTTTTAAATCGGGAACCGATCTATCAGGCAGCGGATGCGGCAAAAGAAGAAGAGGGAATTGAACTACTCGGCATCGGCACGAACCTTACATGCTATGGCGCGATTATTCCGGACGAAACAAACCTCGGCGTACTTTGCGATATCGCGGACGAGTTGCGCGCGCGAACCGGGTTGCCACTTCCGATCGTTTCCGGCGGCAACAGCAGTTCTCTTGGCCTGCTGAAGCGCGGACTTGTGCCGGAATGCGTCAATCATCTGCGGCTGGGCGAATCGATCATGCTCGGAAACGATACAGCGGCATGCCGCGTCATGAACGGTTTGTATGGCGATGCGTTCACTCTGTCTACCAGATTGATCGAAGTGCAGAGAAAGCCTTCGGTGCCGATCGGTGAAAGCGGTGCAAACGCATTTGGCGAACACCCGACATTCGAGAGCCTTGGCGAACAGATACGGGGTATCTGCAAGATCGGCCGGCAGGATACCGTTGCGGAGGGGCTGTCGCCAAAGGATACGAACATAAAAATCATTGGCGCAAGTTCCGACCACTTGATAGTAGATCTGACGCATGCGTGGAATTATCGAGTGGGCGATATTCTCGATTTTAATCCAGATTACGGCGCGTTGTTACGGGCGTATACAAGTCCATATGTATACCGGGACTACATTGAACTAACATAAAAAAAGACGGCGTAAGCCGTCTATTTTTTATACGCTGTTAGGATTCCAATGCGCGGCAGATTCGATCCATTCCCTCGCGCAACACGCTTTGCGGACTGGCTAAATTGATGCGCATAAAGCAAGTTGCGTTATCGACAAAATCTTCACCGAACTGCACAAACACGCCTTCGCTGGAAATACGCTTTTTTAGCTCCTCTTCGCTTAGTCCGTAACCCGAAAGATCAACCCACGCGAGATAGGTCCCTTCCGGTATTTGAAACACTGCTTTTGGCAAGCGTGTTTTGAGAATGGCTTGAACCATATGAAAACTCTCGTCAAGATAGACGCGCAGCTCTTCCAACCAATCTTCCGACTCGTCGTATGCGCCGATGACAGCGGCGTTGGAGAGCGGGCTTGCATGACCGTTGTAAAAGCTTCTCGCCCATTTATGCCGCAAATCTGCGTTGGGGATAAACAAGTGCGCATGATTGTTACCCGCAATGTTGAAGCTCTTGCTCGGACTCGTGCAGGTAATGATGCGCTTTTCCTCCGGAAAGAGTTTCGCAATCGGGATATGTGTAATACCCGCGCGCGTCAGATCAGCGTGTATTTCATCGCTGACGATAAATACGTTGTTCGAAAAGCAAAGCGTTCCGATGCGCTTTAGTTCTTCCTCCGTAAACACGCGACCGGTCGGATTTTGCGGATCGCAATGGAAAAACATCTTACAGCTTGATCTGCTCAACTTTTCGGCAAGATCATCAAAATCAATCGTCCAGTTACCGTTCTGATTGATCATGCGCGAATATAAGGGAACTCGATCCTGAGAACACACTGCCTGATCAAACGGGTGATAGGCTGGCGTAAGGAAGCACACTTCATCTCCCGGATCGGTCAGCCGGTCGACTGCGGCATAGAGCGCGGCAACGATTCCGGCGGAAAATACGATTTCTTCTTCCGAAGGATTCCAGTTATAGCGTCTGTTCATCCAGCGGAGTACGCTTTTTTTTGTCTCTACGCCAAGGTCGGTATAGCCGAGTATCTTGTGATCAAGTCGATTGCGCATTGCCCCGAGAATACCGGGGGCGCAGGCGAAATCCATGTCCGCCACCCAAAGGGGGATATGATCTTTCGGCAAATAGGCGTTTCGTCTTGTGCCTGCTTCTTGTTTGATGCTGTCCGTTCCACTGCGGTCAATGAGCTCGTCAAAGTTATAAATCATCTTCAATTCGTTCTCCCGATTAGCATTGCGAATTCAGTATAGTGAAAACGTGAAAGAATTGCAAAATTGCACTTAAAGTTAATAACAACGCTTGCAAAGTTATACGGCGTTGCTATAATGAAATCGAATAGACCGAGAGGTGGTTTTCATATGAATAAAAGCGTGTATTCGCTGGTTCTTGCAGACGAAATCGTGCAGGAAATTGACCGGCTAGCCTTTGAAGCGAGCGCGAGCCGATCCGCGATGATCAACCAGATTCTTGCGGAGTATGTCCGGTTTACCACGCCTGAAAAGCGCATGCGAGAGGTGTTTTCGGCAATTGAGCATATGCTCATGGGCAGCGTGTTTGAACCGCAGTTGCAGCCGTCCGAATCGATGTTTTCGCTGCGCAGCGCATTGGATTACAAATATAATCCAAGCATTCGCTATAGCGTGGAGCTCTATCAAAACGCACGACCGTTACTCGGCGAACTGCGCGTTTCGGTACGCAGTCAAAACAGCGCGCTGGTGCTCGCGATGCTCCAGTTTTTTAAACTTTGGACGCGCATCGAAACGACGTATATCGGCAGAGTTGAATGCGCAATGCAAGACGGACGATATTTCAGGAAGCTGCGGCTTTCCGAAGAGAACAAGCTTGACAACGAAAAAATTGGAGAGGGCATTGCCGGATATATCCGACTGCTCGATTCCGCGTTGAAAACGTATTTTGAATGGATTAATGAACCCGCAACCGCGACGACGAGAGTGGAAAAACTCTATGTCAACTATATTCGCGGCGGCGGAATGATACTGTAGAGGGGGTTGATGATATGAACGTCAATCAGTTAACACAAAAAAGCATAGAAGCGGTGCAGGCCGCGCAGCAGCTTGCCGGCGAACGCGGCAACACAGAGGTTGCGCAGGCGCATTTGCTGTATTCTTTGGTTGCGCAGCCAGATGGACTGATCGGCAGCATATTGACCGCGACAGGCGTTGATCTTGCGCGGATTCGCGCCGACGCAGAGCATGAAGTAAATGTTTTGCCGACATACAGCAGCGGGTCGGGATCGGATCAAATCTATATTTCGCAGGATTTGAACGTTGCACTCAACGAAGCTGAAAAACGCGCGAAAGAGATGGGCGATCAATACGTTTCGGTCGAGCATCTTTTCCTTGGTTTGTTGAAAAAAGCAAACGAAGTGATGAAGAAGCTGTTATCCAGATATAACGTCAACGAAAAGACGTTTATGGAGCAGCTGAAGATCGTGCGCGGAAATAAACCGGTGACCACCGATAACCCCGAAGGCACCTACGATGTGCTGGCGAAGTATGGGCAGGACCTTGTGGAGCAGGCGCGCAACCAAAAGCTCGATCCGGTTATCGGCCGAGACGACGAAATCCGCAGCGTGATTCGCATCCTGTCGCGCAAAACGAAAAACAATCCGGTGCTCATCGGTGAACCGGGCGTTGGCAAAACCGCGATTGCGGAAGGACTTGCACTGCGCATTGTGCGCGGAGACGTGCCGGACAACCTGAAGGATCGCAAGGTGTTTGCGCTCGATATGGGCGCGCTGATAGCAGGCGCAAAGTTCCGCGGTGAATTTGAAGAACGACTGAAAGCCGTGCTGAACGAAGTGAAGGATAGCGATGGTCGCATCATACTCTTTATCGACGAGCTGCATAACATCGTCGGCGCGGGCAAAACAGAAGGCGCAATGGACGCGGGCAACCTGCTTAAGCCGATGCTCGCGCGCGGTGAACTGCACTGCATCGGCGCGACAACGCTGGATGAATACAGGCAGTATATCGAAAAGGATGCTGCACTAGAGCGCCGGTTCCAGCCGGTTATGGTGGAGGAGCCGACGGTCGAGGACACGATATCTATTCTGCGCGGACTCAAAGAGCGTTACGAAGTATTCCACGGCGTCAAAATTCAGGACGCAGCGTTAATCGCGGCGGCAACGCTGTCGCATCGATATATCTCTGATCGTTTTCTACCGGATAAAGCGATTGACCTCGTGGACGAAGCTTGCGCGCTGATTAAAACGGAACTCGACAGCATGCCGACGGAGTTGGACGGAGCGAGCCGGAAAATCATGCAGCTGGAGATTGAGGAAGCCGCGCTCAAGAAAGAAACGGATAAACTCTCCAAAGAGCATCTGGAAGACATTCAGCGGGAACTCGCCGAACTTCGCGAAAGTTTCAACGAGATGAAAGCGAAGTGGGAAAACGAAAAATCCGCGATTGGAAAAGTTCAGCAATTGCGCGAGGAAATTGAACGCACAAACGCAGAAATTGCCAAAGCGGAAAGCGCTTATGACCTGAACAAAGCAGCGGAGTTGAAATACGGCAAACTGCCGCAGCTCTCGGAAGAACTGGCACGCGAAGAAAAACTCGCGGAAAGCGACGCGCACGAAACCACATATTTGCACGACCGCGTCAGTGAAGAAGAAATTGCGCGAATCGTTGCGCGTTGGACGGGAATCCCCGTATCGCGATTGATGGAAGGTGAGCGCGAAAAGCTGCTTCGACTGCCGGAGATTCTGCATCAGCGTGTTATCGGTCAGGATGAAGCGGTAGATCGCGTCAGCGATGCGATTCTGCGTTCCCGCGCTGGAATCCAGGACCCAAATCGTCCGATCGGTTCGTTCCTGTTTCTCGGCCCAACGGGCGTCGGCAAGACGGAACTTGCAAAGGCGTTGGCGCATGCTCTTTTCGACGACGAAAAGAGCATGGTGCGTATCGACATGTCCGAATACATGGAGAAATATAGCGTCAGCCGTTTGATCGGGGCGCCTCCGGGATATGTCGGATATGATGAAGGCGGACAGTTGACGGAAGCCGTGCGCAGAAAGCCGTATGCGGTTATTCTGTTTGACGAGGTGGAAAAGGCACATCCGGATGTGCTGAACGTGCTGCTTCAAGTACTGGACGACGGACGCATAACCGACGGACAGGGCAGAACGGTTGACTTTAAGAATGCCATCATCATTCTGACGAGTAACCTTGGTTCCGACATCATTTTGGAGGGAATTGACCGCGAGGGATGTATTTCGGACGAAGCCAGAAATCTGGTCATGCAGATGCTTAAGCAGTCGTTCCGACCGGAATTTCTGAACCGCCTTGATGAAGTCGT
>QKAN01000169.1 GCA_003246365.1 Clostridia bacterium | reverse complement strand
AAGGGTCTCTTGTGCCGATGGAACAGATTGTACCGGAGGCATACAACCTCATCGGCGAACTGGCACAGAGAAAAGGAAAGATCACGGGAGTACCGAGCGGGTTCATCGAACTGGATCGCATGACGAACGGCTTTCAAAAGAGCGATCTGGTCATCGTTGCAAGTCGACCCGCAATGGGTAAATCGAGCTTCGCGATGAACGTTGCCCAATATGCGGCGGTGCATAACAACCGTACGGTGGTTGTGTTCAGCCTTGAAATGAGCAGCGAACAGCTGGTTATGCGTATGCTCTGCACGGAGGCTTCTGTCGATTCTCAGCGTATCAAGGAAGGCCTGATCGGCAACAGCGAGATGAACAGCCTCATGGAGGTCATGGACCCCATGAGCAGGGCGAAAGTATATATCGACGATTCTGGCGGTGCGAGCGTGCCGATTATCCGCAGCAAATGCCGCAGACTTGCGGCGCGCGCCGGACTCGACATGATCGTGATCGATTATCTGCAATTGATGCAGTCTCCCGGCGGACGCAAGGGCGACAACCGCATGCAGGAAATTTCCGATATGACGCGGCAGCTCAAGCTTCTCGCGCGTGAGCTGGATGTACCGATCATACTTCTTTGTCAGCTCAACCGCGGTCCGGACACGCGTACGGATCACCGGCCGGTCATTTCGGATTTGCGCGAAAGCGGTTCCATCGAGCAGGATGCCGATATGGTGCTTCTATTGTATCGTCCGGCTGCCTATCTGGACACGCAGGAATACGAGATGGGCGACAACACCAGCCAGGTGATCATCGCCAAGCACCGCCATGGTTCCACCGGCGTTGTCAAGCTTCTCTGGCAGGGCGAGTATACGCGCTTCCGCTCTATTGCGCAGGAGAATCAGTGATTTTCAGATGCAAATTTTAGCATAAAATATTAAGCATAAGAATAAAACAGTGACCTGCGATTGCAGATCGCTGAAAGGTAAATGAATGAAAAACAAGGACATGTTTGCAGACCTCTCCACTACGATGGCGGAGAAGTTGTTTTCTGAAACGGAATATCCGTGGGAAGTGCTGCCCAAGATTAAGGAATTCGTAAGCCGGCTGGGGCCGACGCTTCCCGCTGATGAATATGATCATCCAAGCGATGCGGTATGGATTCACAAAAGCGCAAAGCTCTATCCAAACATATACATCGAAGGACCGACGATCATCGGAGCGGAGACAGAAGTGCGTCCCGGCGCGTTTATTCGTGGCAGTGCGCTCGTAGGCAGGGGATGCGTGGTTGGCAACTCGACCGAACTGAAAAACTGCATTTTGTTCGATAAAGTACAGGTGCCGCATTATAACTATGTCGGCGACAGCATTCTCGGCAACTTTGCGCATATGGGCGCGGGATCGATCTGCTCCAACGTCAAGAGCGACAAAACGCTCGTCACCGTGCGCGGCAGCGAGGAGCGACTGGAAACGGGGCTGAAAAAATTCGGCGCGATTCTGGGCGACCATGTAGAGGTTGGCTGCAACAGCGTGCTGAACCCGGGAACAGTGCTCGAACCGTATGTATCGGTTTATCCGCTCTCGCGCGTGCGGGGCGTCGTAAAGAAGGGACATATCTTTAAGACGCAGGAAGACATTGTAGAGCGCAACTAATTAAAAACTGGCCGCGTTTCAAAGCGAGCAATGACGCTTGCGGGAAATGCGGCTATTCTTATGCATTGCGGCAAAAAAAGCGCGAGAAAAGCGCAAATGAACGACTTGATTTCATATGCGTAAAAAATTGTGAAAAGCTAGCAACATTCCACACAAACATGCGATCATACCGAAGGAAATCGACTATAATATGCTTATGATTACGTTTCGACACCATTCCAGATTTTTAACGTTTCGCAGGCCGCAAGGCGCGGTTCCCTGCAAAACGAGTGTACATATTGAGGCAGAAATTGGCGGAGACAATAACCCGCACGTACAGCTGCGCCTGTATAACCAGTTTGGCGTAGAATCGCTGCTCGATCTGACCGTATCCGGTGGACGAGCACGCGGAGATGTTTCCATGCCTGAGGTTCCCTGCCTTGTTTGGTATTATTTCATCATCCATACATCGGACGGACGGACACAGTATTACGGAGCGGACAGCGGAGAGGGCAAGCTGGAATCCCATGAACCGCGCGCCTATCAGATTACCGTATACGACAGAGCGTTCAACACCCCGCGTCACTGGCGCGAAGGGTTGGTTTATCAGATTTTTCCGGATCGGTTTCGCCGCAGCAGCTGGGAAGATTTCCGCGAACGCGCGAAATACCACATGGAAAAAGGACGGTTCCTTCGGATTCACGACCGTTGGAGCGAGGAAGTTTGCTATACGCCCGCGCCGGGACAGGATGATTACGAGCCGAACGACTTTTTCGGGGGAGACGCGAACGGCATTCGCGAAAAGCTAGACTATCTTGCGGATCTTGGTGTGACGACGATCTACCTGAATCCGATTTTTGAGTCTTCGAGCAATCATAGGTACGATACCGCGGATTACATGCACATCGATCCGATCTTTGGCAACGAGGACGAGTTTCGGGCACTGTGTGTCGAGGCAAAAGAGCGCGGCATTCGCATTATGCTCGACGGAGTTTTTTCGCACACAGGGGCGGACAGCCGCTATTTCGATAAGTTTTCGCGCTATGCGGATGTTGGCGCCTATGAGGCGGATGATTCGCCATACCGCAGCTGGTATACCTTCCACAACGACAGGAAACATTATGAAAGTTGGTGGGGGTTCCCGTCTCTGCCAAACGTCGTTGAGCTCGATCCGGGCTATACAGACTTTATTACGGGAGATCGAGGCGTTTTGGCGCACTGGGCCGACGTCGGCGCAAAAGACTGGCGACTCGACGTTGCAGACGAGCTGCCGGATGAATTCATTCGATTTTTGCGCCGCCGCGTAAAACAGGACGATCCGAAAGGCGTACTCCTCGGCGAAGTTTGGGACGATTGTTCCAATAAATACGGGCCGGAGGGGAGACGCGGCTATGTCAGCGGGGACGAGCTGGACAGCGCGATGAATTACCCCTTTATGGAGGCGACAATCGCTTTCCTGACCGGAAGGTCGGATGCATACGCGCTGGATCACGCGTTGCAAACACTGCGGGAGCATTATCCAAAACCGTTTTATGAGGCATGCCTCAATCTGATCTCTTCGCACGATATCATTCGTGCGGCAACCGCGCTTTCCGGTGCGCCGGATCGCAATTCGGTTTCGCGCAAGCTGCAGGCTGCTTACCAGCCGAGCGAGAAGGATCAGCAAAAGGGCTATTTGAGACTGATTCTCGCCGCCGGGTTACAGATGGCGCTGCCGGGCGTTCCGTGCGTCTATTATGGCGACGAAGCGGGCATGACGGGCATGAGCGATCCTTTTAACCGGGGGACATACCCTTGGGGCGACGAAAACGAAGCAGTATTTGCCGGATATTCCGCATTGATGCGTGCGCGCGCAGCAAGCGACGCGCTCAAACGAGGACTTTGCCGAATGGGCGCGCTTTCTCCGGAAACATATGCCGTTTTACGCTGGCTGTCTGAAACCGGCGAACAGGCGATATTGCTGATCAACCGCTCGGAGCGGAGTCAAACGGTTACGCTGCATCCGGACGACCTGCCGCAGGGGCCGGATGGCGAAACGCAGGTTGCTCTTGCCGTATCGATGCGCGACGCATTGACGGGGGAGACGCTCAGCGTTTATAACGGACAACTTAAAACAACCCTGCCGCCGATGAGCGTGCGGCTGTATCAAACCAAATAGCAAACGGCGAATTAAGACGCCGAAATGATTAAAGCGAGGGATACGCATGTTTCAACAGCAAAACAGAGGTTTGGATGAACTCAATCGAACGATGCTGATCGCAGCGCTTGTGCTTTCGATTCTTGGCATGTTTTTATCAAGCGTCGGCGGATGGCCGAGAATTTTGTTTACCGGTCTGGGCGCGATTCTTCTGATTCTTATGGTGTTTCGCATGATGAGCAGAAACCCGGCAAAGCGCTACCAGGAAAACTTGAAGTACCTGACTGCCGAGACTGCGGTGAAAAATTGGTTTCAGCGCACGTTCCGTTCAAACACCGCGGGAAGTAAAACCTACGCAAAACGGGCTAAAAGCGCGCGCAAGAAACCGACCTGGAGCGAGATGAGACAATATAAGTATTTCATCTGTCCGCAATGCGCGCAGCGCCTTCGCGTACCGCGCGGCAAGGGGAGAATTCGCGTAACCTGCACGAACTGCGGAAATGTTTTTGAGACGCGCAGTTAAAAAACAGTTTGCTTTTTGGAAAATCATGATATACTAGTAAATAGCTAGTGTATTATATGCGAGTAAAGTAAGAGTAACTTTGGAGGAAACAAACATGCAAGCAACGAAAGATATGCTGATTCAGCAAGTAATTGAAATGGATGAAGGCACCGCTGAAATCCTGATGGACGCAGGAATGCATTGCATCGGTTGCGCCATGGCACATGGCGAAACAATTGAGCAGGCAGCCGCAGTACACGGGATTGATTCCGACGTACTTGTCAGCGAAATCAACAAGTATCTCGCAGCAAAATAACGCGGGTGCGAAAGAAGCAAGAGAAACCGCGAAATTCGTTTCGCGGTTTTTTTGCGCATAGAATTCTTCGCAATTTGGGCGTTGTTTCACATTCGTTCACAGGATAGACGGAAAAAAGGCATTCTCACAGGGGTTTTATCATGATACAATACTTTGCGGATGCAGAAAGGATAAGCAATGTTCGGATATATCCGCCCGCTGGAATGTGAATTGAAAGTCCGCGAGCAAGCGGAATACCGCGGCGCTTATTGCGGGCTGTGCAAAAGCATCGGCAGACGCTATGGACAAGTTGAGCGTCTGACGTTGAGTTATGACTGCGCATTTCTTGCGCTGCTGCTTGCCGCGTTGACGGATGGGCTGCAATATACACCCGGAAACTGCGGTCCGCGCGTTTACCGCGGAAAGAGACCGATTGCCGACGCTTCTCCTGTTTTGGACTATGCGGCGGATATAAACGTGCTTCTTGCCTGGTTCAACGCCGCGGACGATGCGGCGGATGAGAAAAGCGCAAAAGCAATTGCGGCGCGGCTTTCGCTTCTTCGCGCTTATCGAAAGGCGGCGAAGCTGCACCCCACGTTGACGGAAACGATCCGCGCTGAAATGAAGCGATTGGGCGATGTTGAGGCGCAGAAAATTGCGTCAACGGATGAGCCGAGCGACGCGTTCGGTCGATTGCTCGCCGCAGTTATTCTGCATGCGCCTATGCTGCCTCAAGACGAAAAAACCGCCGCCGAGTGGATGTTTTATAATCTCGGCAAATGGATTTACCTGATTGACGCATGGGACGACAAGGAAAACGACAAAAAAAGCGGCAGTTATAATCCGTTTGTTCTATCGGAAATGACGGCTGAAAAAGCGGAATTTATTTTGAATATTACGCGCGGCGAGGCGGAAAAGGCATATGATTTGCTTTCGTTGAAAACGCCAAGCGGACTGCTGGATAACATCATGCGGTTGGGACTGGCGCATACGCAACAGCGCGTGATATCCGGCCAGAAGAGCTGTTCAACGGCGAAAAATGCCCCGCAAAAGGATAAAGGAGACAAGGCATGAATCCCTATAAGGTTCTGGGAGTGAGTGAAAACGCCACGCAGGAGGAAATCCGGTCGGCTTATTTGGAGTTGGTGAAGAAATACCACCCGGATAAATACGCGGATAATCCCCTGAAAGAACTCGCAGGAGAAAAACTCAAAGAGATCAACCAGGCGTATGAGATGCTCACAAAGAAGCAATCGTCTACGAACAGCACGGGATATGGTTCTTCGTCTTCCGGCTCCTACAATGGCGGATATACGCGCCCGAACAGCGGGACGTCATACAGCGGTCCTTTCGCGGCGGAGTTTGCGCGGGCGCGCTCTTATATTAACCAGAACAATCTGAACGCCGCGCGCGAAATACTGGATAATATTAACGTTCATAACGCGGAATGGAATTATCTTTACGGCGTAATCTATTTGCGGCAGGGATGGTATGAAAAGGCGTTTTCGTGCATCAGCCGTGCCTATGAAGCGGAACCGGACAACACGGAATACCGCAACGCATATGTTTCGCTCAACAGCTCCGGCCGCGCATATCAGCGAGGCGGAAACGGAAACATTGATACATCGCCATGCTGCGATATTTGTTCCGCGCTCATGTGCCTCAATTGCTGCTGCGGCGGAGACTGCTGCTAACAGCGAACAATGAAACAGAAAACAGCAAAAGCGCCCGAAAGGGCGCTGCTTTTTTTCTGGCATTCCAGATTTTACTATAGTTTGTTAAGCATTTGAAGTATCGACAACGAAGTCGCAATGCTGCTCTATCTGATAGGCGTTGAAATAACCGTTTTCGAGCGGAATCCAGCGGTTTTGAAACACGGAAACCGCATCTTCGCCGTTTCGAACGCGGATGCGCTCCAACTGCTCGTCCGCATTGAGTCGGTAAAAGATTTTGATATGATAGTATGTCGCGAGAAGCGGATGCATGCTGTATGCGCCCTCAACGATGACGACAGGTGTAGGATCTACACGAATCGCGGACGTAAGAATGTCCTCATGACAATCGTAACGACGCACATGTGCCGTCTCGCCGCGGGAAGCGGGCAGGAGAATGTCCAGAAAGAATCGGCCTGCGTCAACATTTCCGCCGGGGCGATCCAAACGATCCGGCGTACGCATATGCGGCTGCAGGAAATAATCATCCATGTGGAATACGTTTGCATGGAGCAATTCGCCCAACTGCGCAGCGGCGGTCGTTTTTCCTGCGCAGCAATTCCCGTCGATGGCGAGAATCACACGTGGTTGGCTTTCCAATAGCTGTTTGACGCGGGCGGCAATTGCATCGTCCGCGTTGTTGCGGTAGACCTTTGGGGGGGTGCTTTCGGACATAGAATACTCCGTTCCGTTCAGGTAGTCCGTTGAATACGCATCCGTATTTCAACGGGCTGGAATATTATAACACAAGATTGAAGATAACGAAAAAGCCGCCTGAAAAGGCGGCAGAAATTCGAAAGACTTAATGAGACAATCCGTTTCGTTGGCGCACCCAGCGGACGGCGCCTTCCACTGGAGGCAGGTCGTTCACGCGCAGAACAAAACTTTTACCCTTGCGCCTGTAAAGTTCGTATTCAATCATGCGTCGATATGCCGGCGGTGCGACGGCGGTCATTATGGATCCGGAAAGCGCAACTTGAATGGATGTTTTCAGACCGAGCGCGTCTGAAGCGGCGATGATGCAATCCGCCGCATGCGATGCGGCGCGCGCCGCGTAATGCAGCGTTAATTCGTCTCCGGTCTCCATTGCAGTAAAGAAGAGCCCCACCAGCAGTTTCGCCGCATCCAGATTCATAATGCGACCGGCAGCGGAACGAAAATCATCCGGCGTTTTAATATCAAAAAGCGTATAAAAGGCATCTTTGAGCGTGGTATAAGGTTTTCCGAAAAACAGATGCTCATACACGCTGCAATACACGAACTGTGCGATATCGAACCCGCCGCCAATATCTCCGCTGAGCACGCCGATTCCGCCGAATTGCACGCGCACGCCTGCCTCGTTGATTCCGGCGCAGGTGACGCCGGATCCGGCTGAATAACAGATGCCTACGCCGTTTTCCATGCCGGCATAAACGCCAAGATACCCATCGTTGCAGACAAAGCATTTTGCTAAACCGTGTGCCTGCAGCGCCTTTTCCAGCCCGACGACCTGCTCGTTATAGTCTGCACCCGCGAGACCGAGCACCGCGTCCGAAACGTTTTCTACCGAATAACCGCATTGGGCAAGCAAATCTTCCGCTTCATTGATGATGACGGCGGCTGCGTCGTCGAACCCTTCCGGCATGGTCTCGTGATTGCTTCCGCCGCCTCTGCGGGCCGCAATGACCGCGCCAGAAGCATCCAGAAGGCGGTATTCGGTTTTTGAGTTACCCCCGTCAACGGCAAGGTAGCATCGCTTTTGTTCCATGAGTGGAACTCCTCGTGTTTGTTTACTCGATATTCGTCATGCTCCGTTTTCGGAGCCGTATTTCGAAAAAGTGATTATTGCGGGAAAAATCGCGGAAGGAGAGAACGGTTTTGTTCCATCATTTCTTCCATACATGGGTAAGCACGATCCAAGTCTGCCGTTATGGGATTGCAGGCCAGAGCACGAATTGCGGTCTCGCGATCCCCGCTTAGCGCGGCATCAACCGTTAGCGTTTCGTAAGCTTTTACACTCGTTAAAAGCGAAGATAAAACGGGATTTGGTTGAACGGTGATCGGATTTCTCTTTACGCCAGTCTGATCGACAAAACAGCTCGTCTCAATGACGCTCTCGTCGGATAAGAAGTTTAACGTTCCCTGGTTTTGAACGTCTATTACATGATGTCCGGGTACCGCGCCGGAAAGCGATTCGATCAGCGCCACAGCGGCTTCGGAATACAAGTGTCCGCCGCGTTCCGCGAGCATGGACGGGATTGTAACGTTTCGTTCGTCCGCATAATAAGAAAGTAACCGGGATTCAATATCCTGACAAGCTTCGCCGCGCGTTAACTTTGCTTGACGAAGTTCGTTGAATTTGCGTTCGCGATAAAAGAAATATTGCAGATAGTCGTTTGGAATTGCGCCGAGCAATTCGATGATCGGTCTATAATTTTTAACCCAATCATCCTGTTTCGCCGCCTGCTCGAGATTGATCGGATTCAGAATTTCCGGCAGGACATTTTTGTCGCCGACGTAAACCGCGGTGATTGCACCGCAGTGATTGAGGGAAACCGTTTCAAGCCGAACCTGATTCATGGGAGCGCCAAGAAGCTTTGCAATGCGCTCCTGTGCGCTGATGGGCAGGTTGCACAGCCCGATTGCTTTAATCTTTGTATGATTCAGTAAAAATTCCGTTACGATTCCGGAAGGATTTGCAAAATTAATCAGCCAGGCGTTTGGCGCATGCTCGGCAACTGCGGCGGCGATTTGCTCAATCTGCGGGATGGTACGCAACGCGTTCATGAATCCGCCAATGCCGGTCGTTTCCTGCCCGATGAATCCATATTCGAGAGGAATCTTCTCGTCACGGATGCGCGCTTCTAGCTTGCCCGCGCGAATTTGCGTTATGACATAATCTGCGCCGTCTAAAACAAGCCCGAGATCGGTTGATCTCGTAATACGCGGCGTCATGCCGTTTTCCAGCAACACACGCTCACAAAAATCACCGACGATGTCCAATCTTGACGCATCGATATCTGTCAAACGCAGTTCGTCGAGCGGTAAAGTTTCTTTTCGGCGAATAAACCCTTGCATAAGCTCGGGACAATAGGTGCTTCCCGCGCCGACAATTGAAAGCTTGATGCCCATTTGGCGCCTCCCGAATAAAATGAAACCAGGAAGATGAAATTAAAATGATGAATATAAAAATACAGTGTAACAGAAGAATTAATACACTTTAGATAGTATAGCACAAAATGATTTTTCGCGGACATAAAATATATGTAAAACAAGAAAAAATTTAATGCATATGTAACAGAAAAAACAAGAGTAATTTCGACAAAAATCAGCAAAAATATCCGTTGAACCGTCGATTATGTGTTATAATAAGGCCGAGCAAAATGTTACAATGTAACTATAACACAATGCAAAGCGTCCTATCAAAAGGCATAAAAAACAACGTTGGCACACGTGCCCAAAACAAATAACTTGTATAGATAAGTAAATGAGAAAATATGCATTATCGGCACAAAACATGTATAAAAATTAAATTGAATATACAACCAGACTGTGCGCAAAAAAACGACGCTATCAAATCGACTGGACGATAATGTAGAAAACGGTATTATTTTGTCGAAGTTTTTAAAGGTGAAAATTGCAAAAGAAAGTAAAAAGATTACAAAAACAAGCGCAAAAATGGTGAAAATTGCGAAAAAGTGTAAAATGACATGTTTAATCCGTATTCTGGCTCTTTTCTTCTGACCAGAAGTATAGTAAAATGAGTTGTACGGTTAAACAGCGTATAAAGCGAAATTTGGCCGAAGGCGTAATTTATAATTCATGCGCCGAATCGACGAAGCAAACCGGATTATTTTCCGATTTAGCACAGTTGATATAAGTTGGAGGAGAGAGAACAACATGGACATTGGAGCAAGCATTAAGAGACTTCGTAAATCGCATGGCGAGACACAGCAGCAACTTGGAGAAGCCGTGGGCGTTGTGCAGCAATCCGTAGCTGCATGGGAATCCAACCGCTGCATGCCTGACATCGCATCGCTGGTTTCGATTGCAACCCATTACAACACATCGACTGACAGCATTTTGGGCCTCACGGAAGAACCCAGCTATCTGTTCGATACCGAGGGTATGCAGTCCTACCGCAATGACGTTGCTTTGGCAGATCGTCTCCCGCTGGAAATTCGCGACGGCGTTATGGCTTTGATTCGGTTGGAACGTGTAAAATACGGCCGCTGATAAAAAAGCCGAGTTCTGCGTTTGCCCGAATGCAGGACAAAACAAAGCGCGAAAGAAAACGAAAGAAAATATCCGCAAATAAGTGCGCTCAAATCAGAAACGGTCTGTGATTTCTTATTCATGATTGACCCGTTTGGTCTGCGTTTCTTTCGTTTGCGAATTTTATCGATCCATAATCGCATAACGCGCATCTCTATGCAAAAGGGTTGCGAATCATTACCCGATCCTATATAATGCACTCAGATAGATTTTTCGTATTTTAAAAACGCATATCTATATGAGGTGAAATATGGATTATAAAGCCATAGCCGAGCAAGTGGGGCCGCGTGTCGGCGCTACGCAGGAGTGGATTTTTCATGTTCTTCGTGAAGGGATCGTAAACGGAAGTTTGCCGGGCGGCATGCAATTGAAACAGGATGAAATTTCGGCTGCGTTGAACGTCAGCCATATTCCTGTTCGCGAAGCGCTCCGAAGACTGGAAGCGCAAGGACTCGTACGTATTCATCCGAACAGGGGCGCGGCGGTAACGGAACTGACGCGAAGCGAACTGCTAGACATGATGGAGGTGCGCGCGACGCTCTCTGTTATGATGCTGAAAAACAGCGCGCCGATGCTGACAAAAGCAGATTTTGATGCGCTGGAAGAAGTTGTCCGGCAGCAGCGCGAAACGCCGTTTGAGGATATCGTTCGTTCGGAGGAACTCAACTATAAGTTCCATGAGATTCTGACATCGCATGCAGCAAATTCGATGGCGAACTTTTTATTGGAATTGGTTCATGCGAATATTGACCGGTATCTGCGCGTGAGTTTTTACGGCACACCGCAGACGCGCGAAGTATCGATTAACGGGCACGAGGCGATCATGATGAGTTGCCGTGAGGGAGACTTTGAAACAGCATGCAGTCTCCTGCGCGATCATATTCTAAGCGCAAAAGAATACATACCCAATACAATGAAATAATAGTAATTCCAAATTATAAGAGCGGGACGTTGCAAGACGTCCCGCGTTTTTTTACTCAAAAATCGATCTTGACAAACCCTAGTAAACTGCTATTATATAAGCAATCACTTATATAAAGGATTGCTTATGAAAGATACTATGCAAAACCAGATATGCAGCGTCTCACACGTTGACCCCAAGCACGAAGAAGAGATTCGCGCGCATTTACCTGGCGAAAGCGAGGCAATCGATGCGGCGGCAATCTTCACGCAATTGTCCGATACGACGCGCGTTCGAATATTGTCGATGCTGGCTTCGAGCGAGATGTGCGTATGTGAAATGGCGGATCTGCTGGGGATGAGTCAACCCGCGGTGTCGCATCATCTGCATGTATTGAGACAAAACGAAGCGATCCGGTTTCGAAAGAACGGGCAACGAACGGTTTATTATATCAGCGACAATGCGATGGGCGTTACGATACGCCGGTTACTGGAAGTAGTCGCAGGCGGAAAGGGACAATAATATGCTGAGCATCAACACGGGAACAAGTGAAAAATGCAAGTATTGCGGAATGGATGAGGAACATTGCGTATGCGGCACCAATAAAAAGCCGAAAGCGATTCACATAAAGAACAAGCCGAAAAAACAGGTTGAAAGCTGCGACCTGAATTCCTGCGGGGAAGGATGCGCATGCTCTCAGGCATACAAAACGCCAGCTCGCAGTCAGGATGTGCACGACCATAGCGGAGAGCACGAAGAACACCAAGAAAGCAGTGAACTGAACGAATATCTGCCGCTTGGTATTGCGGCATTGTTGCTTGGATGCAGTTTTCTTGCCGGAGGATGGCTGCAGATATTGCTACGTCTCGCTGCATATTTGCTCGCGGGATACGAAGTTCTTGTTCGTGCGGCGAAAGGCTTTGTGAAGGGGCGCTTTTTTGATGAAAACGTGCTCATGAGCATTGCGACAATCGGAGCGATTTTGCTAGGTGATTTTGCGGAAGCTGCTGCGGTCATGATCTTTTACGGCATTGGCGAAGGATTGCAGGTTGCCGCGGTGCGACACAGCCGCGCTCGCATAGCCGACGCAGTTGAACTGCACCCCGACAAAGCGCGGCGCATTATAAACGGCGAATCGCAAATGGTTAAGCCGGAAGAGATCGCAGTTGGGGAGACCATACTTGTTAAGGTTGGAGAGCGTATTCCGCTGGATGGCGTCGTAACGGAAGGAGAGAGTCTGCTGGATGTGTCCATGCTGACTGGGGAACCAAGACCGATGCTTGCGAATGCAGGAGTGGAAGTTTCATCCGGGGCGGTGAACACAAGCGGACCGCTGACGATCCGCGTCAGCCGGATTGCATCCGAGTCTTCTACAAGCAGACTTCTACGCGCGGTGGAAGACGCGACAAAAAGCAAACCGGAGATTGAACGGTTTATTTCCCGCTTTTCCCGCCGCTATACGCCAACGGTAATCGCGGCCGCCGCATTGTTGGCGATCTTACCGCCGTTGTTCGGACTCGGCACCTGGGACGAATGGGTGCGCCGCGCGCTGATTTTCCTTGTCATCTCTTGCCCGTGTGCGCTTGTATTGAGCATTCCGCTGACGTTTTTTGCGGGGCTTGCAATCACTTCGAAAGCTGGCGTACTGTTTAAAGGCGCGGACGCACTGGAACGATTGCCGCGCGTGAAGGCGGCGGTGCTCGACAAAACAGGCACGCTGACCGAAGGCGAGTTTGAAGTACAAAGCGTCGACAGCGTTGGACTGGCGAGTAAGGATTTGCTCGCGCTGGCATCGGCAGCGGAACAGCACAGCCTTCATCCGATTGCAACCGCCATTGCCCGCGCGGACAGGAACGGTTATACAGCAACGAATGTGCAGGAGATCGCGGGGAAGGGCGTTGTTGCGATGGTCGATGGCAAACGCGTTGCAATCGGAAATCGGGCGTTGATGACGGAGCAAGGAATTGCAACAGATGCAGACGCGAGCGTATTGGTTGCTGTGGACGGCGCATATGCCGGGGCGATACAAGTTGGCGACCGCTTACGCAACAGCGCGAAATTAGCGGTTGCCCAATTAAACAATATGGTCGGGTATACGGCAATATTGACCGGCGACAGTTCGGCAGCTGCAAACGACATAGGCAATCAATTAGGAATAAAAGAAGTGTTTGCCTCGCTGCAGCCTGCTGAGAAGCTGGACGCTATGCGCGATATTCGGGCGCGTGTGGGAAACACGCTGTTTGTCGGAGACGGAATTAATGACGCACCGGTGCTGGCGGGGGCGGATATCGGGATTGCAATTGGACTCGGCGGAACGGATATGGCGGCGGAAGCAGCGGATGCATTACTGCTGACGGAAGATCTTTCCAAACTTCCGTTTGCGATTTTCGCCGCAAAACGCACCGTGCGAAAGGCAAAAAGCAACATTGCAATTGCGCTCGGAATCAAGACGACCGCGCTGATTCTTGGTGCGCTGGGTCTCGCAGGTATGTGGATTGCGATTCTGGCGGATGTCGGCGCAGCTCTGATTTGCGTGTTCAATACGCTTCTGCTATTTGGAATATCAAGTAAAAAAGGATAACGCTTCCTTATATATAACAACACATTCTGGCGCCGGAACAAATCCGGCGCTTTTTTATGTAAATGCGAAACAATACTTGAATGAGCAGAGAAAATCGTGCTATACTTCTGTGGCGCAAAAAGCGCAGGAAAATCGCGTATTTTGTGGTAATGAGACATTTTTTTGCATTCAGGCACAATATCCGCCGAAACCGCCGGAACGCGCGCGGATTCAGCGCGAAAATAATTATTTGATTTCTGAAAATTCTTCTTGCAATCTATAGAACGACCGTGTAGAATAAGACTGTTCGCGCCCTAGAAGGCAATCTTTTTGTGCGCGAAAGGGATGAACGGGAGGTTGCCGGTTCTGCCATCCGGGTAATTTCCGCTCATAACCAACGTCCAAATAATGGGCGAGGGTGAGTCCAGAGAGCAATTCGTGCAGTCCCGAACGAGTATAGAGCACAGCCGAGAGGCTGCGCCTGCCTTATGAAGAAGGAAACACACGGCTTTGTGTACCGCCCCATTACAAAGGAGGATATCAATAACATGGCAAACAGAATTCGCATTAAGCTCAAGGCGTATGAAAGCTCTCTGATCGATCAGAGCGCAGAGAAGATCGTTGAAACCGCCAAGAGAACCGGCGCGCAGGTCAGTGGGCCGATCCCCCTGCCGACAGAAACGGAAATCGTTACCATTCTGCGTGCAACCCATAAGTATAAAGATTCGCGTGAACAATTCGAGATGCGTACACACAAGCGTCTGATCGACATTCTCCAGCCGTCTTCCAAAACCGTTGATGCGCTGATGAAGCTTGATCTCCCCGCCGGTGTCGACATCGAGATCAAACTGTAACCAATCGGAGGTAAACATGAAAAAGGCCATTTTGGGCAAAAAGATCGGTATGACGCAGATGTTCCGAGCTGACGGTACCATGATCCCCGTGACAGTCATCGAAGCCGGTCCCTGCCCCGTCATCCAAAAGAAGACCGTCGGGACGGACGGATACGAAGCTGTACAGGTCGGTTTCGGCGAACTGCGTGAAAAACTCGCCAACAAGCCGAGAACGGGGCATTTTGCCAAAGCGGGCGTGAAACCCCTCCGTTATATGAGAGAGTTCAAGCTCGACGATGCAACCAGTTACAGCGTCGGCCAGGTCATCAAAGCGGACATGTTCGTCGAAGGCGACAAGATCGACGTCCGCGGCGTAAGCAAGGGCAAAGGTTTCCAGGGCGTTATCAAGCGTTGGAACCAGAACCGCGGCAAGATGACGCACGGTTCGCATTACCATCGCGGCGTCGGCTCCTTGAGCGCATGCTCCAGCCCGTCCCGCGTATTCAAGCATAAGAACCTTCCGGGCCACATGGGCAACGAGACTGTCACCATACAGAACCTCGAAGTCGTCCGCGTGGACGCAGAACGGAACCTCCTGCTCGTCAAGGGCGCGGTTCCCGGCCCGAAGGGCGGCCTCGTCTCCGTGACGAGCACCGTGAAGTAAGGAGGAGCAAGAATATGCCTAAAGTAGCGATAGTCGATATCACCGGCAAAAAAGTCGGCGAATATGAGCTCTCCGAAACCGTATTTGGACAGCCTGTCAACCAATATGTTCTTCACGAGGTCGTGAAAGCGCACCTCGCGAACTGCCGTCAGGGCACGCAGAGCGCCCTCACCCGCGCGGAAGTTTCCGGCGGCGGCATCAAACCCTGGCGTCAGAAGGGCACCGGCCGTGCCCGTCAGGGATCCACCCGTTCGCCCCAGTGGCGTCACGGCGGCGTGGTGTTCGCACCGAAACCCCGCGACTACACGATCCGCGTAAACAAGAAGGTCAAGCGCGTCGCGATGAAGTCCGCGCTCTCCGGCAAGGTGCTCGATAACGAACTCGTCCTTGTCAACGAGCTGAACCTCGCAGCAGCCAAGACCAAGGAAATGGTCAAAGTTCTCGAGGCCATCAAGGCCGGGCAGGCGCTCATCGTTCTGCCGGAACCCAACGCCACCGTTGAGCGCGCAGCGCGCAACATCCCCGGCGTAAAGACCACACTGGTCGGCACCCTGAGCGCGTACGAGATTCTCAAGTATAAGCAGCTGATCCTCACCGAGGCTTCAGCCAAGAAGATCGAGGAGGTGTACGCGTAATGAAGAGCCCCTATGACATCATTAAAAAGCCTGTTCTGACCGAAAAATCATACGATCAGTTCGCGAGCAGAACGTATACGTTCGAAGTTGATAAGAACGCCAACAAGATCGAGATCAAGAAGGCTGTTGAAGAAATCTTCGACGTGCAAGTTGAAAGCGTACACACGATTAATCGTGATGGCAAGGTTCGTCGTCAGGGCGCGACCTCCGGCCGTACGCCGAGCAGCAAAAAGGCCTATGTGAAGCTGACGGAGAACTCCAAGGGTATTGAGTTCTTCGACAGTATCTCGCAGTAAGGAGGACGAACCATGGGTATCCGTAAGATCAACCCGACGACGCCCGGCCAGCGTTTCATGACGGTTTCCACATTTGAGGAAATCACCAAGAAAACGCCGGAACGCTCGCTTGTCGAAGATAAGAGAAAGAACGCCGGCCGCAACGTAAGCGGCAAAATCACCGTTCGCCATCAGGGCGGCGGCGCGCGCCAGAAGTACCGTATCATCGACTTCAAGCGCAACAAGGACAACGTGCCCGCGAAGGTCTTCTCCATTGAGTATGACCCGAACCGCTCGGCGAACATCGCCCTGCTGCACTACCTTGACGGCGAAAAGCGCTACATCATCGCTCCGCTCGGCCTCAAAGTCGGCGAAACGATCGTCTCCGGCGAAACCGCCGACATCAAAGTCGGCAACGCACTGCCCATCGCCAATATCCCGGTCGGCACGATGATTCATTGCATCGAGCTCAAACCCGGTAAAGGCGCGCAGCTCGTCCGCTCCGCCGGCAACGCGGCGCAGCTCATGGCAAAAGAAGGCGCGTATGCGCAGGTTCGTTTGCCCAGCGGCGAAGTCCGCCTGATCCCGATGAACGCGAAGGCCACGATCGGCCAGGTCGGCAACATCGATCACGCGAACATCCAGATCGGTAAAGCAGGCCGTAAACGCCACATGGGCGTACGCCCGACGGTTCGCGGCAGCGTCATGAACCCCTGCGATCACCCGCACGGCGGCGGCGAAGGCAAGAGCCCGATCGGCAAACCTGGCCCGGTCACCCCGTGGGGCAAGCCCGCGCTCGGTTACAAGACGCGCAAGCATAAGAACCCGACCAACAAGTACATCGTCCGCCGCAGCGGTAGCGGCAAGTAAGGGAAGAGGAAGGAGATAAACAATGAGCAGATCGGTTAAAAAAGGCCCGTTTATCAGCGAACGCCTCCTTGGGCGCATTCAAGCGATGAACGCGAGCGGAAAAAAGACCGTCGTCAAGACATGGTCTCGCGCCTCTACCATCTTCCCTGAGATGGTCGGACATACCATCGCGGTGCATGACGGCAAGAAGCACGTGCCGGTATACATCACCGAAGAGATGGTCGGCCATAAACTCGGTGAATTCTCGCCGACGCGCACGTTCAGAGGACACAGAGGTTCCGAAAAGTCCTCTTCTGCAAGGTAAGGAGGAACGAAGTAAATGGCAACCAGAATCAGAGAAAAGTCGGCCAAACGCGCGGCCAACGCTGACAAGCGTCCGCACGCGACCGCAAAATACATTCGAATCTCCTCGCGGAAGGTAAAGGCCGTCATCGACCTGATCCGCGGCAAGAGCGTTAAAGAAGCCGAAGCAATCCTGCTCTACACGCCGAAAGCGGCGACCGAGCCGGTTGCAAAGCTGCTCAAGAGCGCAATTGCGAACGCGGAAAACAACCTTGACCTCAGCCGCGAAGAGCTCTACGTCGCCGAGATCTATGCCAATCAGGGACCGACCCTGAAGCGGTTCCGGCCGAGGGCACACGGACGCGCAAGCGCAATCCGCAAGCGTACGAGCCACATCACGGTCGTGCTGGATCAGGCGAAGTAAGGAGGAAATGAGCTATGGGTCAAAAAGTTAATCCGAACGGCTTCCGCGTAGGCGTTATCAAGGACTGGAATACCCGTTGGTACGCCTCGAAGAAGGACTTTGCCGATTTCCTCGTAGAGGATCGCAAGATTCGTGACTTCGTGAAGAAGAAGTATTTTATGGCCAGCATTTCGCGCATCGAGATTGATCGCGCGGCCGGCAAAATTACTGTGAGCATCTTCACCGCGCGTCCCGGCCTTCTCATCGGCAAGGGTGGCGCAGGTATCGAAGCCATCAAGGAAGACATCAAAAAGACGATCGGCAAAGATGTCAGCGTCAACATCATGGAAATCCGTGATCCCGACGCAGACGCGCAGCTGGTCGCTGAGAACATCGCAAGTCAGCTCGAGAAGCGCATCAGCTTCCGCCGCGCGTTAAAGCAGGCGATGGGCCGCGCGATGCAGAAGAACAGCGTAAAGGGAATCAAGCTGATGGTTTCCGGCCGTCTCGGCGGAGCGGAAATCGCGAGAAGCGAAGGTTACCACGATGGTTCCATCCCGCTGCAGACCATGCGTGCGGACATCCAGTACGGTTTCGCGGAAGCGAAGACCACTTACGGCCGCATCGGCTGCAAAGTCTGGATTTACAAAGGCGAGCTGCTCGGCAAGCGCGGTGCTTCCGATAAGCGTGAGGAAGGGGGCAAATAACCATGTTGATGCCGAAAAGAGTTAAGCGGCGCAGAGTGTTCCGCGGCCGCATGAAGGGTAAAGCCACCCGCGGCAATACGATCACCTACGGCGATTATGGCCTGATGGCATTGGAACCCTGCTGGGTTACCAGCCAACAGATCGAAGCGGCTCGTGTCGCTATGACGCGTTACATCAAGCGTGGCGGCCAGGTCTGGATCAAGATCTTCCCCGACAAGCCCGTTACCGAAAAGCCCGCGGAAACCCGCATGGGCAGCGGCAAAGGCTCCCCGGAATACTGGGTTGCCGTCGTAAAGCCGGGCCGCATCCTCTTCGAGATTGCGGGCGTCGATTATGAAACCGCCAGCGAGGCGCTCCGTCTCGCGATGCACAAACTTCCGCTTAAGGCGAAGGTTGTGCGCAAGGAAACCGAAAAGGGTGGTGAAACCGATGAAGGCAAATAAGTTTCGCGAAATGACCAACGACGCGCTCGCAGTTCAGGAAAAAGAACTCAAGAGCGAGCTGTTCAATCTTCGCTTTCAGTCGGCGACAGGCGGTCTTTCAAACCCGAATCGCATCAGCGAGTGCAAGAGAGACATTGCCAGAGTAAAGACGATCATTCGTGAGCGCGAGCTTGCGAAGGCAGCCGAGTAACGGGAAGGAGGACAGAGCAAATGGAACAAAGAGGCTACAGAAAGACCCGTATCGGCGTGGTCGTCAGCGATAAAATGGACAAAACCGCCGTTGTCGCCACAAAAACCAAAGTTCGCCACCCGTTGTATGGCAAAATGGTTAACCGCACGCGTAAGTTCAAGGTTCATGATGAAGAGAACCAGTGCGGCATCGGTGACACCGTAAAGATCATGGAAACGCGCCCCATCAGCAAGGACAAACGGTGGCGCCTCGTTGAAATCGTCGAGAAGGCGAAGTAACGATTGGAGGAACTGGGAATATGATTCAACCGCAAACCAGATTAAAGGTCGCGGACAACAGCGGCGCGAAAGAAATTATGTGCATTCGCGTGCTGGGCGGTTCCTACCGTAAGTCCGCCAATATTGGCGATGTCATCGTGGCCAGCGTCAAGTCCGCATCTCCGGGCGGCGCGGTCAAGAAGAAGGACGTTGTCCGCGCGGTCGTCGTGCGTACGGTGTCCGGCATTCAGCGTGCGGACGGAAGCTATATCCGCTTCGACGACAATGCCGCCGTCATTATTAACGATCAGAAACAGCCCCGCGGCACCCGTATCTTTGGGCCCGTGGCGCGTGAACTCCGCGAGAAGGACTACATGAAAATCGTGTCCCTTGCTCCGGAAGTACTGTAAAGGAGGAGAATGACATGAACAGCTTAAACGTCAAAAAAGGCGATACCGTCGTTGTCATCTCCGGCAAAGACAAGGGTAAAAAGGGCAAGATTATGATGGCCGAACCCGCCGATGAACGCGTAGTCGTTCAGGGCGCGGCGATGGTCACCCGCCATGTGAAGCCCCGTAAGCAGGGCCAACCCGGCGGCCGCATTGAAAAAGAAGGCACGATGCACGCGTCCAACGTAATGCTCGTTTGCCCGAAGTGCGACAAACCCACCCGTATCGCCCACAAGATCAAGGAAGTCGAGATCTCCGGCGAGAAGAAACAAAAGAGTGTCCGCGTTTGCAAAAAGTGCGGTAAAGTCATCGACTAAGGCGGAAGGAGGAACTGACAAGTGGCAACGAAAAAAGACATTGAAACCGTAACCGAAACCGTTGAAGCAGCAGCTGAAGCGGTCGTAGAAGAAGTAAAGAAAGCCGCGAAAAAGGCAGCTCCGAAGGCCGCAGAAGCCGCAGAAGCAGTCGAAAAGGCCGTGAAGAAAACCGCCAAGGCCGCCGCGGAATCCGCTGAAAAAGCGGCAGAAACCGTGAGCGAAGCCGCCGCGGAAACCGTCGCCAAGGCAGCAGGTGCCGTTAAGGAAGCCGCCGCCAAGGTTGAGAAGAAGGCAGAAGCCGCCGCCAAGCCCGCCGCCAAAAAGGCGAAAGCCGAAAAAGCGGACATGAAAAAGCTCGACGGAATGCCGCGCCTGAAGCAGCGTTATATCGAAGAGATTGCGCCTGCGCTCCGCACGAAGTTCGAATATGAGAACGTCATGCAGATTCCGTATCTGGAGAAGGTCATCATTAACATGGGCCTTGGTTCCGATAAGGAAAACCCCAAGGGACTCGAGGCAGCCATCAAAGAACTCAGCACCATCGCCGGCCAGAAGGCAGTGCCTACCCGCGCCAAGAAGAGCGTTGCGAACTTTAAAGTTCGTGAAGGCATGACCATCGGCGCGAAGGTCACCCTCCGCGGAAACCGGATGTATTACTTTGTAGACAAGCTCTTCAACATCGTCCTGCCCCGCGTGCGCGACTTCCGCGGCGTTTCCGACAAAGCATTTGACGGACGCGGCAACTACGCTCTCGGCCTTAAGGAACAGCTGATCTTCCCGGAGATCAACTACGACGACGTCGACAAGGTGCGCGGTATGAACGTTGTGTTCGTTACGAGCGCCAAGACTGACGAAGAGTGCAAAGAGCTGCTTTCGCAGCTTGGCATCCCGTTTGTGCAGGGCTGATAAGGGAGGAAAGCAACAATGGCAAAGACAAGCATGAAGTTAAAGCAGGCGCGCGAGCCGAAGTTCAGCACCCGTGCTTACACCCGCTGCCGCATCTGCGGCAGGCCCCACTCGGTTCTGCGCAAGTATGGCATCTGCCGCATTTGCTTCCGCGAACTGGCGTATAAGGGCGAAATCCCTGGTGTACGCAAGGCAAGCTGGTAAAGGAGGAAACGAACATGACAGATACCATTGCCGATATGCTCACACGTATCCGCAACGCGCTGATTGCGAAGCATGATTCCGTTGATATCCCCGCCTCCACGATGAAGAAGGCCATCGCGCAGATCCTCGTGGACGAAGGTTACATCAAGAGCTTCGAAGTCATCGCCGACGGCGAGAAGAAGACCATTCGGATTCAGCTCAAGTATGGCGCAAACAAACAGCGCGTCATCGTCGGCATCAAGCGCATCTCGCGTCCCGGCCTCCGCGTTTACGCGCGTAAGGACGAAATGCCTAAGGTCCTCGGCGGCCTGGGCGTCGCGATTGTTTCCACCTCGCGCGGTGTCATGACCGACCGCGAAGCGCGTAAACAAGGCGTCGGCGGCGAAGTGCTGGCCTACGTTTGGTAAAGAAAACAGGGCGGATGTTCGTTTTACCGGGATTGTTATTTGATTCCAGTGCGGACGTCCGTACCAGCATGATATTTCTTAAAAAGGAGAAAACAACATGTCTCGTATCGGAAAACTTCCGGTCAGCATTCCTGCCGGAGTGACAATTACGGTCGAGGACGGAAACGTCGTCACCGTGAAAGGTCCGAAAGGCACGCTCACCGAAAAAGTCTCTTCGGAGATGGTGATCGAGCAGGACGCCGGTGTACTCACCGTGAAACGTCCCAGTGACGACAAGCGCCATCGCGCGCTGCACGGCCTGACCCGCACGCTCATCAACAACATGGTGACGGGCACGACCGCCGGTTTCGAAAAGAAACTGGAAATCGTCGGTGTCGGTTACAAAGCGGCGCCGCAGGGCACAGGTCTTGTAATTAACGTCGGTTACTCCCATCCAGTGAACTTCCCCGCGCCGCAGGGCATCAGCTTTGATGTTCCCGCGCCGACGAAGATTACGGTGAAGGGCATTGATAAACAGAAGGTCGGCCAAGTGGCCGCCG
>QKAN01000213.1 GCA_003246365.1 Clostridia bacterium | reverse complement strand
GTTAGACAGATTGTGCATCGCCGCTTACTTAATCAAGTTGAAATTTCGTCAGCCTGTTGCGAAAGCCAGCTGCTAAACGCCGCTGATTCGATGAAGAATTCCTTGCCTCCGCCGGTTGAACCGGCGTGATGGCATGTGATTTTAGCTTCCCCCGAGTTTTCTCGGGGGAATTTTTGTTTAATTTGTCCAGCAAAATTACTCAAAATAAACGATTCGCGCTTGAAGACGAAGAATGGAAAGAGAGTAGACAATTCAATTGTGAGTTTTTGCAAAAATGGTTTGTATTCAGCTCAGTGTGTGCTAGAATGGTCGGAACGGAGCGTAAAACAAGATGAAAGAACGAAGAATCGGCCTGTTCAGCACATTAACGTGTTATGTGTTATGGGGATTACTGCCGCTATACTGGCATCAGCTGGATGAATTAAATTCGGTGTTCATACTCTGCAACCGAATTATTTGGTCGGCTGTGTTTACCATTTCGCTGTTACTCGCCCAAAAGCGGTTTGGGGAAGTAAAAGCGGTATTTCGCGACAAAAAGAAACTAAGATTCATGATCCCAGCCGCGATTACAATCACGCTAAACTGGGGTGTTTATATCTGGGCTGTCAACGCCGGGCATCTGCTCGACTCCAGCCTTGGTTATTATATGAACCCGCTGATGGTGTTCGCAATCGGCATTCTGCTGTTTCGCGAAACATGCGGCTGGCTCGAGTGGGTTGCACTTGCGCTCGCGACGGTTGGGGTATTGATCGCAACCGTGGCGTATGGCGCGTTTCCCTGGATTGCAATTGCGCTTGCGTTGAGCTTTAGCTTGTACGGAATGTTTAAAAAACTCGCTGGTGTCGGCGGGGTGACGAGTATAGCAGTTGAAACCATCTTGATTGCGCCGTTCGCGCTTGTGTTTTTAATTTTTTCTCCCGTGAGCCATGCCTCAATAGCGAGTCTGAATCCGCTTACGACGGTTCTATTGCTCCTGACAGGTATTGTAACGGCAACGCCGCTGATTTTATTCACGTTTGGCGTCAATCGGCTTCCTCTGTCCACAGTTGGGTTTATTCAATATTTCAGCCCGACGATTCAGATGCTCATCGGAATTTTCGTATTCAAAGAAGTGTTGACGCACGACAGAATTATCGCGTTTGTGTTTATTGGCGCTGCTTTGGTGGTTTATACGATTGGAATCATCCGGCGGATGCGCGCAGAACGGACGGAAATTACGGTGAACGCTTGTGCGAATAGCGACCAAACAACAGATTAATACACGATTGCCATAACGACGCATACAATGTGAAGCTCCCGTGTATTCGGGGGCTTTTTATTGCGACGGGAAGCCTTTTCTGCTATACTACAGAATTAGGGTATTATGCGGACGAATGCCTTTTTGAACGTCTCTACAGCGAACTTATCGCCAAAGAGAAAGCGTCCTTCAAGAAAATCGCAGTCGCCCACGGAATTGAACATAAAAGGAGTTTCCGCATGGGATTAGTGGATACACTGCTCGGCAATTCGAGCGCAAGCCGGTTGAAAAAACTTCAGCCGTATGTTAGGAAAATAAACGAAATAGAACCGCAGTTAAAAGCGATGTCGGATGAGCAGCTTCGCGCGCAGACAGAGAAGTTCCGCGAACGTCTCAAAAACGGCGAAACGCTCGACGACATTATGGTAGAGGCGTTTGCAACCGTTCGCGAGGCCGCCGTGCGTACCGTGGATATGCGGCATTTTGACGTGCAGTTGTTCGGCGGAATGGTTTTGCATCAGGGCCGTATTTCTGAAATGAAAACAGGCGAAGGTAAAACCCTCGTCGCGACGCTGCCGGCATATCTCAACGCGCTATCCGGCGAAGGCGTACATGTTGTTACGGTCAACGATTACCTGGCCAAGCGCGACGCGCAATGGATGGGCAAAATTTACCGGTTCCTCGGCATGACGGTCGGCTGCGTGGTCAACGGCATGGAACGCCCGGACAAGCAGGAAGCGTATAACGCGGATATCACATACGGCACGAACAACGAATTCGGTTTCGATTACCTTCGTGACAACATGGTGGTGTTTCGCGAGCATATGGTACAGCGTGAGCTGAATTATGCCATCATCGACGAGGTGGACTCCATCCTTGTTGACGAGGCGCGTACGCCGCTTATCATCAGCGGCGAAGGCGAAGAATCGAGCGAGATGTACATTGAAGCCAACCGCTTCGTGCGCAGCCTCTCCCGTGGTTCGGACCTCACCCCGCAGTCCAGCTCGGATCGCATCCTCGGCGAGGAAGTACCGGAGGACGGCGATTATCAGTGCGACATTAAAAAACGCACGGTGCAGTTGACCGCGCAAGGCATCCAAAAAGCGGAAGCCCGTTTTGGTCTCGAAAACCTCGGCGATCCTGCCAATATGGAAATCAACCATCACATCGTGCAGGCGTTGCGTGCAAACGCGCTGTTTGTTCGCGACAAAGACTATGTTGTTCAGGATGGCGAAGTGCTCATCGTAGATGAATTCACGGGCCGTCTCATGATCGGTCGCCGCTACAGCGAAGGCTTACATCAGGCTTTGGAAGCGAAGGAAGGCGTTAAGGTTGAAAAAGAGAACCAGACGCTGGCGACCATCACATTGCAGAATTATTTTCGTATGTATAAAAAGCTTTCCGGTATGACGGGTACCGCCAAGACCGAAGAAAGCGAGTTCATGAGCATTTACGACCTTGACGTTGTTGAAATTCCGACAAATAAACCGCTTATGCGCAGCGATCTTGACGATGCAATCTTCCCGACGGAAAAAGGCAAGTTCGATGCAATTGTGGAAGGGATCAAGAAAATTCATGCAACGGGACAACCGGTGCTCGTCGGTACCATCAGTGTTGAGCGCAGCGAATATTTAAGTGGCAGACTGACGCGGATCGGTATCAACCACGAAGTTTTGAACGCAAAACAGCACGCAAAAGAAGCGGAAATTGTTGCGCAGGCCGGTAAAAAAAGCCAGGTTACCATTGCAACCAACATGGCAGGCCGTGGTACGGATATTTTACTCGGCGGCAACCCGGACTTCCTTGCCCGCCGTGATATGCGGCTCGAAGGCATGGAAGAATGGCTCATCGATGAAGCCGTTGGTCATGCGGAAACGGATGATGAAGAAGTATTGAACGCGCGCGCGCGTTACAAAGCGTTGTATGATGCGCACAAAGCTGTCACCAGCAAGGAGCACGACGAGGTAGAAGCCCTCGGCGGTCTCTTTATCCTCGGCACAGAGCGGCACGAGAGCCGCCGTATTGATAACCAGTTGCGCGGTCGTTCCGGCCGACAGGGAGACCGCGGTGCCACGCAGTTCTTCGTGTCGTTTGAGGACGAGTTGATGCGCAGGTTCGGCGGAGAGCGCGTAACCAACATGCTCAACCGCTTTACCTCAACGGAAGAACAGGGTGAAATCCGGCTTGAAATGCGCATGCTGACCAAGCAGATTGAAGCCGCCCAAAAGCGCGTTGAATCCATGAACTTTGAAACGCGTAAAAACGTTCTGCGTTACGACGACGTTATGAACAAACAGCGCGAAATCATCTATGGCCAGCGCCGCCGCGTGCTGATGGGAGAAGACCTCTCCGACAGCATCAAAACGATGATCTACGAGACCATCGACGGCATTGCGGAACAGAAATGCAACCCGCATGCGCCAAAGGAGAACTGGGACTTAACCGCGCTTTCGCAGGAAATCTGCAAACTCACCATTCAGCCGGTCAAGCCGCTCTTTTCCGAAGAGGAAAAGAAGAAGCTTACCTATGAAGAAATGCTCCAAAAGCTCTATGCTTTTGCAGACGTGGCATATCAGCAGACGGAAACGCGCCTGAAACAGGCCGAAATCGACATGCGCGAAAACGAGCGCGTGCTGCTCCTCCGCACGGTAGACGAACATTGGATGGAGCACATCGACGCGATGGATCAGCTCAAACAAGGCATCGGTCTGCGCTCTTACGGACAGAAAGACCCCGTATACGCGTACACGAGCGAAGGGTTTGAGATGTTCGACGCAATGGTTGCCGAGATTCGCGAAGAGACCGTACGCCGCCTGTATATGATGCAGGTGACCGGCGGCCCGCTGCACCGCGTGCAGCTTGCAAAACCGATTGAACCCAAGAGCGACGGTTCCTCCGCCACCTTCTCCCGCGGGGAAAAGAAGGTTGGACGCAACGATCCATGCCCTTGCGGAAGCGGTAAAAAATATAAAAACTGCCACGGCAAAAACGAGTGACTCGACACGGCGCAGTTCGCCCCGTTTTCGGGCGGCTAGCGCGGCGGTGACCGCACTGGAAAAAGTTTCGAGTACGATCGAGAGGAGTCAGGATATAGTATGATCCCATTGGATGAATATAAAATGAAACTCGGAGAGTTTGAGGAGCGCCTGCAGGAATGCAGAACCGCCCTCAACCCCGATGGCATACGCGAAGAAATGCAGGCGTTGGACGATCAGATGGCCGCGCCGGATTTCTGGAACGATGTTGACAACGCAAACAAAATCACGCAACACGCGCGGCAGCTGCAGAACAAACTGCAACGCTTCGAAAAACTAAAAGGTCGTTTCGACGATCTTGGCGCGCTGATCGAAATGGCGGAAGAAGAGCAGGATGACAGCCTTGTTGAAGAAATCAAGGATGAGACGGTATCGGTTGAATCCGCGATTGACGCCATGCGCTTAGAGCAAATGCTCAAAGGCGCATACGACAGTTCCAACGCCGTGCTCTCGCTGCACGCGGGCGCGGGCGGTACAGAGGCGCAGGATTGGACGGAAATGCTCTACCGCATGTATACGCGCTATTGCGAAGGCAGAGGTTGGACCGTGCGCGAACTGGATATGCTGGACGGAGACGAAGCAGGCGTAAAATCCGTTACCTTCGAGGTGGACGGAGAGAACGCATATGGCTATCTCAAAGCGGAGAAGGGTGTGCACCGGCTTGTTCGTATTTCGCCGTTTGATAGCAGCGGACGGCGGCATACGTCGTTTAGCTCGCTCGACGTAACGCCGATTTTTGACGACGACACAGGCGACATTAAAATTGAAGCGGACGACCTGCGCATCGATACCTACCGCAGCAGCGGCGCCGGCGGTCAGCACGTTAACAAAACGAGCTCCGCAATCCGCATTACACACTTGCCGACCGGCATCGTGGTGCAGTGCCAAAACGAGCGCAGCCAACTGCAAAACAAAGAGACGGCGATGCGCATGCTGCGCGGCAAATTGCTGGAGCTGCAGGAGCGCGAGCGCGAAGAGCAGATGTCCCAGATCAAGGGCGAAATGAAAAAGATCGAGTGGGGCAGCCAGATTCGCAGCTATGTATTCCAACCGTATACGCTGGTGAAGGATCATCGAACAGGCGCGGAAAACGGCAATATTCAGGCTGTGATGGATGGTGAACTCGAACCGTTTATCCACGCGTATCTCGTGCAGTCATAATGCGGGAGAACAACATCTGATTCGCTAAAGCGAGAACTTTTATCGTGAAATCTTTTGCTTTTTTTCTATAAGAAAAGAAGAAAGCCTTTATGAAATTCGATTATGATCTCGTCGGTAAAATCGGCTCCATGGCGCTGATTCGCAAAGCCGACAACGATATCGACTACAATATTTTCTCCCGCCTCGGATCGGAGCTTCGGCCCGGCATGATCTGGGTCAGCAGCGGCGCGACCGAAATTGGTCGCCTCGACTATATCCGCCGCAACGGAAAAGAACTGACGGGTGATCGCGAGGAGATCAAAGCGGACTACGCTGCGCAGGGACAGACCATCCTCATGATGGAATACCGCAGATACATTCCGGATCGCTACAGTGTTCGCCAGCTTTTGGTGGAACATACGCACTTTAACGACGAGGAAAAGCGCAAGCACATCCGCGCGTTTTTGCTGCGCGCCGCAAAGCAAAACGCGATTCCGATCGTAAACTACAACGATCCGGTGAGCATCGAAGAAATTCGCAAAATGGAACTTGCCACACTACGCAAAAGCGGCGAAAACGTTGTGGAATGCATCGATAACGACGAAACCGCTTCTGTCATTTGCTCGCTCGTGCACGCAAAATATCTCGTTATCTTTACAAGCGCAGACGGC
This sequence comes from Clostridia bacterium, assembly GCA_003246365.1. GTDB lineage: Bacteria > Bacillota > Clostridia > Christensenellales > CAG-138 > UBA7703. The sequence goes on along the minus strand of QKAN01000213.1, from coordinate 63,144 downwards.
ATCTATCGCGACGCAAACGATCCTAGCACGCTCGTGCCCGTTGTGGAGGGAAAAGACGCGGATGAGGTGATTGATCAGATCGACATCCTCACCGGCAGCTGCGTTGGAACAAGCCGCGCGGGATCCAACGGCGCGCGCGCGAAGCTGGACTTTATCAAGCAACCTATCCGCGAAGGTACAACGGTATTCATCGCCAACGCCCAACAGCGGATTCAGGATCTGCTCAACGGGACGGGGCGTTGCACGGTATTCCGTACGCGATGAAAGAACAAGATCGTAAAACAATAAATATTTATTGACAAACGATAAATTACGAGATAGACTATCGTCAGAAACGACGGTGGTCTATTCTTTTTTCAGTTCCTCCGTCGATGGATCGATCCGACTTACTTTAAAGGAGAATTATCAGGATGAACGAAAACAACCGTTTTTTAAACCGGTTTGTGCAGGGGTGTATTGTATTTGGCATGCTTGCGGGCGTCGCGCTGATCGTCGATATCTTTGTGGTTGAAATGCCGATTGTAACGTCGTTCTTTGCGGCGGAAAATAAGCCGCAGTACTACGCAGTTCTTGCGGGTATTATTGCATCGCTTTGCCTGCTGGGTGGGGAATACATTGCGGCGACGTTGTTTTGCATGATGGGTACGCTGGACAAAGACCCGTTTGTGCAAAAAAATGTGGATGCACTGCGCCGGATGGGAATTGTTGCGCTGGTAATTGCGCTGTTGGGGATCGGCACGCTTTTTCTCCATCCCGTGCCGCTGGCTGTTATCGCGGCGCTGCCGGTTGCCATGTGCGGGTTGTTTTCCCTTGTGCTCAGCCGCGTGTTTGCCAAAGCGGTTGCGTATAAACAGGAAAACGACCTGACGATATAGCGGGGTAGCGGTATGATTCAAGTGAATTTGGATGTCATGATGGCAAAGCGAAAGATCAGCCTCAACGAACTGGCAAAGCGGATGGATATTTCGCTTGCGAATCTTTCGATTTTAAAAAATAACAAATGTAAAGCGATCCGGTTTTCAACGCTGAGCAATCTTTGCGAAATTCTGGACTGCGAAGCAGGAGACATTCTGGTCTATGTGAAAGGAGATGAAATCGATGGAACGCAATCTGATGCAGAATAACGCGCAGGAACAGGCGAAATCACAAACCGTATTAACCAAACCGCAGCTCTGGTTGCTTGCCGGCGCAATCGCTATCGGCGTTGCCTGCGAACTCTGGATGGAGAAAGATTACTATTTTCTGTATTCGATTTTCTGGCTGGTTGCGCTTGCGGTGTTTGTTTCGCTCAACTGGAAACGCGTCGTTTCGAACAAAACCGTCATTGCGCTGATCGTGCCCGCGCTGATTCTTTGCGGCATATTGATGTTCGACTATATGAATTTTGAGCTGCTGGGCTTTACGATGCTCGCCATTCCCGCGTTGATGATCACCATCGGTGTGTTCGCGACGCAGGAGATCTCGCTTAAACGTGAAGGAAAGGCGGTTGTCGGCGTACTACGTGCGGCGTTCGTTAAACCGTTTTCCGCAATCGGCGCGTATTTCCGCGCATATACTGGCGTGTTCCGCGCAAAAGAGGGTTCCAGCGCAAAACACGGTTGGATCGGGTTTGTCATCGGCCTGCCGCTGATGGTCATCGTGCTTGCGCTGCTGGCCAGCGCGGACGAGGGTACAGCAAAACTGTTGGGCGGATTGTTTGAACAATTCAATGTTTGGCAGTGGTTCTGGCGAATTGTTGTGGTGTTTGGCACAAGCATGCTGTTTTATTCGCTGTTTTACAACCTTACTTGGGGAAAAGCGGACGCGGATCTTGCGCCGGTGAAACAAAACTGGAAATTCGCAGGACCTGGCGTGACGATTTGCATGCTGCTTGCCGCCTACGCGCTGTTTACCTATGTGCAGTTTACGTATCTGTTTGGCGGAACGCTGCCGGTGGATTTAACATACAGCGAATATGCGCGGGAAGGGTTCGGTCAATTTCTTGCCGTGACGATGATCAACTTTACCGTGCTTGGCGTCAGCCTCGGCAAAAGCGAACCGGGACGCGGAATCAAGGCCGTGCAGACACTGCTGATTGTCGCTAGCTTGATCGTTCTGGTCTCTGCTGCGTGGCGTATGCTGCTGTACACGGGGGTCTACGGACTGACGATTCGCCGCGTGCTGCCGCTCTGGCTGATGATTTATTTCGTGTTCCTTGCGGTTGTCGGCGCGGTGCGTGTCTATCGCGAGAAAACGCCGTTTCTGCGCATCGGCGCGTTTGCGCTGGCATATTGGTACGCCGCATTCCTCTGCATCGACTGGAACACGTTGATGCACACGTTCAATGCTGCCCATGGATTCGGGGGATAAAAAACAGGGCGTCTCTATTGACACCCTGAACATTAAATCTTTAACTGCTTTTCTATTCGGAAAAGCAGTTTTTGTTTAGTTGTAGTGCTTTTGCGTAGGCTTCCTTCTTTGGCACGCCGCAAACCGACGCTGCCTCGGCTGCCGCGTCGCGCACGGAGGAGCCGGAAGAGAGGAGCTGCGTTAAAAGCAATTCCAGATCGGGCGCGTTGTTTTCCTGCGCTTGGGCGCGACAGTAAACCGCGAGCACGCATTCGCCGCGCGGAGCCGTCTCGCTATATCTGGTGGCAAGCTCGCCCAGTGTACCGCGAACGACTTCCTCATGCAGCTTGGTCAGCTCGCGCAACAGCGCGGCGTCCAGATCGCCGAGCGCGGACTCCATTGCGGAAAGCGTCGCGCCGACGCGGTTTGGACTTTCGTAAAAAATAGCCAGATGGTCGAGGCGCTTTAATTGTTCCAGAATCTGTTTTTGCTCTTTCTTTTCCCGCGGGAAAAAACCGAAAAACGTAAACGGCATCGAAGGGAATCCGCTCATGACCGCCGCCATCAAAACGGCGGATGCGCCGGGGAGCACGCTGTACGGCTGGTCGTTTGCGATGCAGGCTTGAATGAGCGCTTCGCCTGGGTCGGACACGCCGGGCATGCCCGCGTCGGAAACATAAACGATTGTTTCACCTGCCTGCAGTCGATTAACGACTTCTTCCGCTCTTTGGCGCTCATTTTCCCGGTAACAGGAAACGAGAGGCTTTTTGATGCCGATGTGGTTGAGCAGCGTCAGCGTTCTGCGCGTATCTTCGCAATATACCGCGTCGCAGGAAGAAAGCGCCTCGCGCACGCGCGGGGTGAGGTCGCCGAGGTTTCCGATTGGGGTCGCGCAGAGCAGTAACATAGGCGTTATTTCACCGTCCGCAGATTTTCGCCGGTGAGCTGCAAAACCTGCGTGGTGTTTTTGTCGCAAAGCCGGCTCATAAACCGCTCGTCATAAACGTCGGATAGTTGCTTTAAGGTGCAGTTGCTGCTGCAAACCGTAGCACGGCCTGCGATGGTGCGCTCGTTGATGACGGCAAACAACCATTCAAACGTTACGTTGGAGATGCTCGGTTCGCTGCCTAAATCGTCTAGCACAAGCAGAGGAACCGTCTGGTAACGCAAGGCGTGATCCGTTTTTTCGCGGATATCGCGAAGCACCGTCTGCACAAAGGCATACGCCGTAACGCGCTCCGCATCCACGCCGCGCGAGAGGGATTCGTATGCGATGGCGTTGCCGAGATACGATTTGCCGAGTCCCGGCATGCCGAGCAGCAGAATGTTCGGCTTTTCTGGAGAGGGCAGCGCTTTTGCATATGCTTCGCAGATCAGTTTTGCGTTGACTGTACGCCGCTTTTGTTCCGGACTCGGATAAATTTCGATGGAAAAATTAGCAAACGTCTCCCGCGCGTTAACGCCGTCTGTGCCTCGCAGGGATTCCCGGTGCAGCAGGCGGCAGGAGCAGGGTTTGTTGTTGGTTCCGATATAGCCGGTGTCGTTGCACTGTTTGCAGCGCACGCGCAGGGAGAGCGCATCCTCCGGCAGACCGAGGGACGCGAGAATTGCTTTTTCTTCGGCGAAAATTTCGTTAAGACGCTGTTTGCTTTCGTCCGCGGAGATCTTTCGCGCGGCGAGATCAAAAAAGAGCTGCGCGCGTTCTTCGTCCAGCGCGCTCAGGCGCGGCGCGCGCGCATATGCGTCGCGTACGCGGGCGTCGCGGGCTTCGCGTTCCTCTGCGCGGATGCGGGTATATAGATTGTCGAGCTGGTCGTTGATCATGCGTACTATCCCTAAAAAAGATTTATTCAATATCGCGGTCGAGATCGACAAGCAGGTGTTCTAACTGCTCGTCCGTTAAATCGTGCTGCGGATATTGTTGCTTTTGCGATTTGGGTTTGTGGCTCTGCGTGTGGGTTTCCATTCGGGCGCGCGCGGCTTCTATCGTTGTGATACCGGCGTCGTGCCAGTCGTTCCAGAGTTTTTTCATCATGCCGAACGGCTCATTTGCGCCGCGGCACTGCTCCGCGCCGAAGAGCAGCAGCTCGCGCGGCATGTTGTAGTCTTTGCGATACATGCTGATCTGCGCGCGTTGGGTGCGTGTAGCGGGTTCGAGTTTGCCCGCGCGCTCAAAGACAAGTCGCGCAAACGCCTGTTCTTCCGCGTTGCTGGCGTCCGCCTGTTCGATTTTCGGCTTGCTGGTCTGCCCTTCTTTGCGAAGGGAATCGAGCAGTTCGTCAAGATAAACGAAGTTCGGCGTTCCGCTGACGGCGAGTTTAGGTAAGGCGGCAAAGACCGCTTCCTGCGTAAAGCCCCATTCCGACACCCATTTGTCATAGAGCGCAGTTTCGGTTTTCGTCGGTTTGCGCAGTTTGTTCCACTGGCGCAGAATCTCGCTTGCGCCGTGTTTCTTCAGCTCGTATTTTGCCAGATGTGCGCGCGCCGCTTCGCGCGTGACCACGCCGGACTCGGACCAGGAGCGCGCAACGGCGTCGATATAATTCACTGAAACGCGGCGGCCCTTTTGATCCATGCTGTGGGAAACCAATTCCAGCACAGCTTCTTCATCCAGCCCGTACACTTCAATCCAGTCGTAAACGTGCTTTAGCTCGCGAAAGTCAAACTGCCGCGGCGCGGTCAATGAATTTAGCGCGGAGACGAGCTTTGCGTATTTGCCGGGGACAACGCCGCCCGCTTCCGAAGGTTCGATATCGAGGTATTCTACGATCAGCGGTTCCTCGCCGCGGATGCGTACAAGCCCTTGTTGCTGCCAATAGGTATATGCCTCCGTAATTGCCGGCTCGGATAAACCGAGCGCATCGGAAAGCGTCGTTTCCGCGCCTGCGCCCGCATAGCAAAGCATTAACCCATAGAGATAAACCCGCGTGCAAAGTTCGCTTGCATGCGGGAGATAATCTAAAATAAACTGGTTGTCGACGGGCGTAAAGTTGCGCCGCGTCGTTTCGAGGGAGAAGCGTACGATCATCGTTTTATCTTTCCGTTGGTCAATAAAGGATTATGATAGCGGCTGATTCAGCAGCAGCGGCAGTACCGAGTGAAAAAACCAGCTGTAGCCAAGGTCGATGTGCGGCAGATATCCAAGCCCCATCAGCACGCCAACTAGTGCCCACAGCAACAATAAATCCAACAATAGAATCACTAATTTCAAAAAAAGTCCGCGCTTCTTTTGCGTTTTCTTTTTTGTGTTTCGCGTAAACAGCGCTTTTCTCGGGCGGCGGAACGCGCGCTCCCGCTCTAACGACGGCAAGACAACCGGCGTTGTTTCATCGTCGGACAAAGCGCTCCGCGCGGAGGAAAACTCCGGTTCGGTGGCATCGTCGGTCGGCAGCGAACAATGCTCGCCGGATACCAAACGCTGCAGCAAGACTTCGCGGTCGGCTAGTTCCCGGATGCGGACGGGAATATCAAAATCTTCTGTTTCGGTCAATAGCTCTTCGAAAAGCGTTAAAAATGTTTGCTTGACTACGCCTTTTGCCAATTGCTCGGAACAAAGCTGCTGAAACGCAATCGAATAAACACCCGGCCCGTATTCTTCATACAGCGCAAGAAAGGCGTCCCTGTCGCCTAGGTAGATGCGTTTTTGAAGGTCGTTCGTGATCATGCTTCGTTCCTTTTTCGTGATATGGATTGGTATTATGCGTCAAACATCTGTAACATCATATCACGGCGCGAGAAAAAAGAAAACAGAACCGCCGGACAAATCCTGCTTCTTTGAGCGAATGTGTTATACTCTTGCCATGGAACGACTTGACGACTTACAGTACGACGGGCTGATGCTCTATCAGGACACTACTTGCGCGCGCTTTAACGCAGATGCGCTGGTGCTGTGCGATTTTTTGCGCCTTTCTGCCAGAGATACTGTTGTAGAACTCGGATCCGGAACGGGGGTAATCTGCGTGCTCGGCGCGGCTAAATACGGCGCGCGGTTTACGGGTGTGGAGCGGCAGGAACAACTGGTTGCGCTGTCCCGACGGAGCGCGGAATACAATAAACAAGACATCCGTTTTCTGGCGGCGGACGTAATAGACGCGCCGGATTTGCTTGGACGCGGCACATTTCAAGCGGTTGTGACGAACCCGCCGTATTTTACAAGCGGCGATAAAAGCGAAAACGCATCCATCAGCGCGGCGCGGCATGACGCGGGCGATACGTTGGATGGATTCATCCGGTCTGCGTTTCAGTTGCTGAACAATGGAGGCAGGTTCTTCATGATCTATCCGGCAGATGCGTTGACGACGCTTCTTTCATCGCTGCGCATTGCGCGGCTGGAACCAAAACGCTTGCAGTTCGTTTATTCAAAAGCAGACACGAACGCGCTGCGCGTAATGCTAGAGGCAAAAAAACACGGCAAGCCCGGCCTTGTCATCGATCCGCCGATCTATTTGAATAATCCAGATTGATTTTCAGTATCTTTTTATATTTGTACAATGACGCTTGACAAAAGATAAAGTTAGGCGTACTCTTATTCATAAAAAACATATAATTAATATATGTTATTAAGGAGAGCGACAAATATGTCTAAGATAGCAAAAAGCCTGACGGAATTGATTGGAAAGACTCCTTTGCTGGAGCTATCTAATTTTGAAAAAAAACACAGCTTGCAGGCGAAGATTCTTGCCAAACTGGAATATTTTAATCCCGGCGGCAGCGTGAAGGACCGCATCGCACTTGCGATGATTGACGACGCGGAGAAACGCGGCGTGTTGAAGCCAGGCAGTGTAATTATTGAACCCACCAGCGGAAACACAGGCATCGGCCTTGCCTCCGTCGCGGCGGCGAGAGGATATCGCATCATTCTTACAATGCCGGAAACCATGAGCGTCGAACGCCGGGTCCTAATGCGTGCATATGGCGCGGAAATCGTGTTGACTGAGGGCTCAAAGGGAATGAAAGGCGCAATTGAAAAGGCGGACGAACTCGCGGCGGAGATCCCGAATTCGTTTATTCCGGGTCAATTTACAAATCCTGCGAACCCTGCTGTGCACCGCGCAACAACCGGACCGGAAATTTGGGACGATACGGACGGCAAGGTGGATATCTTTGTTGCAGGCGCGGGAACCGGCGGAACAGTAACCGGCGTTGGCGAATATCTCAAGAGCAAGAACTCGAAGGTGAAAATTGTGGTGGTGGAGCCGGAAGGATCGCCCGTTTTATCCGGCGGCAAACCCGGACCGCATAAGATTCAGGGGATCGGCGCGGGCTTTGTTCCGGGTGTACTAAACACCAAGGTGTACGACGAAATCATCACCGTCGGCAACGAGGATGCGTTTGCCGTCAGCCGAGAAGTTGCGGCATCGGAAGGATTGTTGGTTGGCATTTCGTCCGGCGCGGCGCTCTGGGCGGCGACACAACTGGCAAATCGGATCGAAAACGCAGGGAAGACGATTGTTGTAATGCTTCCGGATACGGGAGAACGATATTTGTCTACCGCGCTGTTTGCAGACCTTGTGCAGTAAAGGATCAATATAAAAAAGCCGCGTTTGCGGCTTTTTTGATATATTGCAAAATGATCAGATCAAATATAAAACATGATTGCGCCGTCCGCTTTGTGGCGGTTCGCCGCAATGACGAGGTCCTCCAGCGTCGTCTGGGAGAGCGATTCCGAAACCGACGCGTCGAGCAAATCGAACGCACAGGAACGCATGGCATACTCGATCTCCGGCGCTTTTTCCGGCACGGTATCTTCCGTTTTGTCAAACAGACTGGTTTCGACCGCCATCAGCACGTTTAGCACGCTGATCTGACGCGGCATGCGGGCAAGCTGATAACCGCCCTGCGCGCCTTTGACAGAGTTGACCAACTCCGCGCGTTTCAGCAGAGAAAACACCTGCTCCAGATAAATTTTTGAAATACCCAGCTTTTCGGAAATGCTGATGAGTGTGATAAACTCTCCGGTTGGGTATTGCTGCGCCATGCTGATGACCGACGCGAGTGCATAGCGCCCCTTCGCGGAAATTCGCATACGGGTGGAATCCCCTTCTCATATAAAATCAGTATGTTTTATGATAAAGTCCAATGCGGTCAGTGTCAAGTGCTTTGGCATAATTTCATATATTATTTTATGGAATTCCACCCGATTGACGGAGGTTAAAATAGGCGGTATGATTCGATCAGACCAATTCGTAAGCACCCGAAAGGAATCATCCGATGCAACATGAATTTTCACGCGCAGAAATGCTTCTTGGCAGCGAAGCGATGAAGAAACTGTACGAATCCCGCGTTGCGGTGTTCGGCATCGGCGGCGTCGGCGGAGCCGCGGCGGAGGCGCTTGCGCGCGCAGGCATCGGAGCGATCGATCTGTTTGACGACGACAAAGTCAACATCACCAACATCAACCGCCAGATCATCGCGTTGCATTCGACTATCGGCAGGGAAAAGGTGGACGTGATGCGGGAACGAATTCTGGATATCAACCCGCGCTGCAACGTGACCGCGCATGCCTGCTTTTATGGACAAAATAGCGCGGACGAATTTGATTTTTCGGCGTTTGATTTCATCGTTGACGCGATTGATACCGTGTCGAGCAAATTGCTGCTCATCGAGCGGGCATATGCCGCCGGTACGCCGATTATCAGCGCAATGGGCGCGGGCAACAAGCTTGATCCTGCGCGGCTCGAGGTTTCGGATATTTACAAAACATCCGTCTGTCCGCTTGCGCGCGTGATGCGAAAAGAGCTAAAAGCGCGCGGCATTCCATCCCTCAAGGTGGTTTATTCACGCGAAGAGGCGCTCACACCCCTGGAAGAAGAATCTGACGAGAATAGTGTGGCGCTGCATAAAAAACGGCAAACGCCGGGCAGCGTATCGTTTGTCCCGCCCGTAGCGGGATTCATTCTCGCGGGAGAAGTGGTCAGATCTCTGATCGGGAATATCAACCGGTAAGCATTTCAATTGCTATTTTTGCGCCGCAGTAAATAAGAGGCGGTTCTGTTCAAGAGAGACCGCAAAAACAATCCTAATTTATATTTGAATCTGTTATACCAAAGCGAAGCATTCGCGGAAGGTATCTTTTGCTGCTCTGCGTAAGAATGATCAAGATCTGTTTCAAAGAATAAAGAATGAAGAATGAGCATATCTTTTATTTCATGAGGCATGTAAAAACACACCGAAATGATGTTTATATACGGTGACCATATCACGTGTAACTCCTCTCAAAATTCAGTAAAATGAGTCTGCATTGATTGCGTGAAAGGGTACCCTTTATGATAAAAAAGCAAGGCTGGAAACGGCCATATTTTACAATTCTTGCCGGAGAGGGTGTTTCGCTCGTTACCAGCGGCATCCTTCAGATGGTGCTGATCTTTTACCTGACGGAAAAAACTGGATCCGCGATGGTGTTATCTCTGGCTACGTTTTTCGGCTTTTTACCGCAAGCCGTTCTCGGCCCGTTTATCGGGGTTTGGGTGGATCGCTGGAGCCGAAAATTCGTATTGATCGGAGCCGACTTGTTTATCGCGGTCGCCGGCGTCGGCCTTGCCGTTCTTGCGCTGAAAATGGAACCGCCGATCTGGACGGTGCTCGGTATTCTTTTTTTAAGGAGTGTCGGTTCTGCGTTTCATACGCCGGCGATGTCGGCGGTTACGCCGCTGCTCGTGCCGGAAGATCAGCTCACTCGCTGCGCGGGTTACAGTGCGTCGATTCAGTCGATCAGTTTTCTCGTCAGTCCGGCGCTTGGTGCGATATTGTATGCGCGATGGTCTCTTTCCGCAATCGTCGGGCTGGATGTTCTTGGGGCGGTTGCGGCTTCGTCAATTGTTGCGATGATTTCGATTCCCAAACCGTCGAAATCGGAATTAACCGGACAGGCCGGATTTTTTACCGACTTAAAAAACGGCTACATGGCAATTCGCGAAGACAAGGGATTGTTTCAGCTTCTCTGGATCGGAACGATGTATATGCTCGTGTTTATGCCGATTAACGCGCTGTTTCCGCTGATGAGTATGGGCTACTTCGGCGGCACTACCACGCACGCGGCAATCGCGGAAACGGCGTTTTCCACTGGTATGCTGATCGGCGGGCTGGTGCTCGGCGCGTGGGGCGGGTTTAAACGGCGAATCCTGACGCTTGGGCTTTCGGTTATCATGATGGGGACGGGGTTTACCGCTTCCGGCCTTTTACCGGCGAACGGGTTCATTGGATTTGTTGCGCTTTGTGTGGTCATGGGGTTTTCGGCGCCGTTTCAAGGCGTTCAAACAGCTCTGTTTCAAGAGCGTATTGAGCCGGAGTGCCTCGGCAGGGTTTTTTCGCTTTCTATGAGCATGATGTCTCTTGCCATGCCGATCGGGCTCATGTTGTCCGGCGCGTTTGCGGAAGTGGTTGGCGTACATCAGTGGTTTTTCATTTCCGGCATCCTCGTAATTGCCATATCCGGACTTATGCTCTCGCTTCCCGCAATTCGTGGACTTGATCAGAAACCGGATGATGCGGTGCAGCAGGCGGTTCCGTCTTCGGAAACGGTTGACTGATAAAAATGATTTACACATGAAAAAATCCCCGTGCTGTCGTCATTGTACCAGCGCGGGGATTTTTTTCTGTTGTAGATTTTCTTGTTCTCGCTTGTTCGCGTAACGGGGTTCATGCCTTCCCATGTTTGCCGTTTTGCGTTGTCAAGGGTTCGCTTTTCGCGTTTGCTCATCTTCTCTCGCGGGAGAAAGCGGTTCATTGGCTATCAACTCCTGTCTTTTGTCTATTGTGATACAATCGCGTCCGCCGTTATTGTAAAGCCGAAAGAAGAAACCGTCAACCGCCAGGAAAGAAAAAGCCCGGCGGTAAGCCGGGCTTTTGAGATGTCGCGTCGATTCGAATTAGTTGCCGAAGGTTCCGTCCTGCAGCTGCTTGACGTAATCTACGATCATCGCCTGCATGTCGGCGTCGATCAGAGCGTCGTTGAAGGAGCCGAGGAAGACCGCGCCATTTTCGAGGCTGCCGAAGACGACGTCGTTGCCGAACGTGCCGTTTTCAACGTTTTCGAGGCAGATAGCGATCATGCGGGCGTTGTCGGTGACGACGCTGCAAGCAACGCACGGATTCTGACCGAGCAGGTCCGCCGGCTGGCCGATGTCGATGATGGTTACGTTGTCGCCGTTGGCCTGGTCAATTGCCTGACGCGCGCCGGAGTCGACGGCGGAAGCATCGCCAAAGAATACGTCGGCGCCTTCATTGATCATGGAAGCGGCGAGTTCCATACCTTTTGCGGTATCGTTGAACGAACCGGCATAGGCGGAAACGGCTTTGATGTCAGGATTGATGACCTGCGCGGCGGATTCAAAGTGCGCGAGCTTGGATTTCGTGGTGTCGAGTTCCATGCCGCCGATGAAGCCGATTACGCCGGTTTTGCTCATGACGCCGGCGATGATGCCCGCGATGGAGCCGATCTGGTCAGCGTTGGGCAGGATGCTCATGATGTTGTCGGTGGGCAGAGAGGTGGAGCCGTTGAGCACCGCAAACGCGATGTCCGGATAGTCCGCCGCAACCTGCGCAACAGCGTCGCTGTACTGGTTGCCCGGCGCAAAGATCATGTCATAGCCGAGGTCGCAGTAGCTGATCATGGTATCCGCATAGGCGGACTGATCGATGGAATCGGTGTAGGCGGTTTCCCAACCGCGCTCTGCGGCAGCGGCGGTCATGCCGTTGTAGCAGGCAGCACCCCAGCCGCCGTCCGAAATGCTGGAGTCGCAGATCATGGCAACCTTATAGGTTTTTTCCGCAGCAGGGGCAGCGGCTTCTTTGGCGCAACCGGCGAGCATGCCGACGGCCAGGCAGAGTACGAGCGCGATAGCAAGAATCTTCTTCATAATTGTCCTTTTCCTCCTAAAAATTTGTTGTAATAAACGGATGCGTCCGTAATTACCAGTTTAATGCGGCGTAAAGCCGCGACGCGGGGGAGATTACCGCTCTTCGCGGTAGTAGGGCTTGCCTTTGGACTTTGGTCCGGCAATTTTGCTGCCAAAGATGGTCAGCGCGATCAGCGTCATCAAATAAGGAATCATCTGGAACAGCTGGTACGGCAGCAGGTCGGTGCCGACCTGAAGGCGCAGCTGAAGCGCGTCGAAAAATCCGAACAGCAGGCAGGCGAGCAATACACCGGAGGCCGACCAGCGGCCGAAGATGACGGCTGCGAGCGCGATGAATCCGCGACCGGCAACGATACCGTCGGAATAGGTGTTGATGTAGCAGGTGGTCAGGTACGCGCCGCCCATGCCCGCGAGAAAACCGCAGATGATGCTCGCAATATACTTGTGCAGAACCACGTTGATGCCCATCGTTTCGGCGGCTTTTGGATATTCGCCGACGGCTTTGTAGTTGAGGCCCGATTTTGTGCGGTTAAAATAGATTGCCGTCAGGATGACGAGCAGATAGACCGCGTACACAATCGGCGTCTGGTCAAAAAGCAACTTTCCGAGGAAAGGGATATCCTTTAGCACGGGGATCGAAACGGTTTTCATGAGCGTTGCCTGCGCGAGGGTGGAGCTGACCCCGAACACGATTCGGTAGATAAACGACGCCAGAGCAGGCGCGAAAATATTGAGCGCCATACCGTAGACGATTTGCTGACCCGCAAGCGTAATGGTGCAGAAGGCGTATATCATGTTGACCAACACGCCGCCGAGCGCGCCACAGAGCACGCCGAGAAACGGATTTCCCGTCCAGTAACACACAAGGAAGCCAACGAGGGAGCCAAACGCCATAATCCCCTCGAGACCGATGTTAACAAGGCCTGCGCGCTCCGAATAGAGCTCCGCAAGGGCAACGAACAGAAGCGGCGTCGCCATACGCACGGCGGAAATAAGCACTTCGGACATTACATTCCAATTCATGATCTGGCGGCCTCCTTTTCTGATTTGAAACAAACAGCAAAACGGTGTTTTTCTAATACGTTTATCCGAATCATAACTGTTTTACCTCCCGTTTTTCGAAGAGGCTCATGATGAATTTCCGGATCTTCGGCAGATGCATCATTGACGAACCGGCGACGGCAAAGATGATGACCAACGCCTGAATGATGTCGATTACGCTGGTGGGCACGCCTGTGCCAACCTGCATCGTCGTGCTGCCAACGCGAAGAACCGCGAAGAAATATGCAACAATGACGGTCGCAATCGGATGCAGTTGCGCAATCAGCGCGATTGCCACGCCGTCGAACCCATAACCACTGCCGTAGCCGCTGATGAGGCGGAACTGCGTGCCGAGGATATCCGCCGCGCCGCCAAGACCCGCGATTGCGCCGGAGATAATGAAGGAGACCAACATGTATCTCTTGACGGAAAGGCCGTTGTAGCTGCTGGCAATCGGGTTAAACCCGACCGCTCGGAGCTGGAATCCCTTGGATGTATAAAAGAGGAAATACCAAATGCCGATGCCGACGGCGAGCGCGATGACGATACCCCAGGTGATGCGCAGATCCGGAATGATGCGGCCGAGCTTTGTGGCATCCGGAACAGGCGCTGTCTGCGGCACGCTGCCTTCGCGCAGCGCGGTGGTATACAGATATCCCATGAAAAGCGTCGCGACATAGTTGAACATGATCGTGGTGATCATTTCGTTGAGTCCGCGCCAGGTTTTTAAGATGCCCGGCAACAGTCCCCAGAAACCGCCGGCGATTGTGCCCGCGATGATGGCGAGAATGGTCACCCACCAGCCCTCGTGACCGATGAGCAGAGAAACCGTGATGGCTGCCATGGAGCCTGCGAGAAACTGTCCTTCGCCGCCGAGGTTGAACACGCCGCAACGATATGCAAAACAGGTGCAAAGACCCGTAAAGATCAGCGGCATGGAGCGCACGACCGTGTTGGCGAGGTTGGTTTTGGAGCCAAACGCGCCCTTCATCAGATAACCTAGTGCTTCGATGGGATTCGCGCCCAGCGAGAGAATAATCAGCATACCGACGAGGAACGCCAGCAGGATGGAAAGCACCGGGATGAGCACGTTGAGCAGTTTTGTTTTTTGCATGTGTTCCTCCTTACTTGCCTGCCATCGCGAGGCTGATTGTTTGAATCGGCGGGTTCTTGCCGGAGTATTCGCCCATGATCTTACCTTCGAACATCACGATGATGCGGTCCGACATTTGCAATACCTCGTCGAAATCCGCGCTGATGAGCAGCACCGCGCAGCCCTTGTCCCGCGCGGCGATCATCGTGTCGCGCACGTAGCGCGTTGCGCCGATGTCGAGACCGCGCGTCGGGTGTACCGCGACAAGCAGATCCGGGCTTGCTTCCAGTTCGCGCGCAAGAATGACCTTTTGCTGATTTCCGCCGGAGAGGGAGCGGATCTCCTGATCCATGGACTGGCAGCGGATGTCGTATTTCGCCCGCATTTTTTCGCCGTAGGCGTGCATGGCTTTCTTTTTCAGATGCCAGCCGTTCGCGTCGCAAAACGCGCAGTTCTGCGTGCTCTTGAGCAGAATATTTTCTTCCACCGTCATGTTGCCGACAAGACCCATGCGGTTGCGGTCTTCTGGAATATGCGAAACGTTCTTTTTGATGAAATCCGCTGCGGTAACGCGGGAAATTTTGCAGCCCTTGAGGATGACTTCGCCGCCCTCCGCCATTGTTACGCCGGTAACGATCTGGCTGAGCTGGCTTTGTCCGTTTCCGTCAACGCCCGCAACGCCGAGCACTTCTCCTTTGCGCACAACGAGGGAAACATCGTTTAACCCGTTGTGCTTGGAGGCTTTGTTGAAGTCCACGTTCTTAAGCTCGATGACCGGTTCCTGCGTGGATTCCACCTTTTCATAATCGCACTCGATCAGCTCACGCCCGATCATGAGGTTCGCCAGCTCTTTGCCGTCCGTCTCGCTCGCTTTGAGCGTCTTGATGGTTTTGCCGGCGCGGAGAATGGTGACGCGGTCTGAAACATGCAGCACTTCGCGCATTTTGTGGCTGATGAAGATGATGCTTTTGCCTTCGTTTTTGAGCTTTTCGATGATGGAATAGAGTCCCTCGACTTCGATATCGGTCAAAACGGCGGTCGGCTCGTCCAGAATGAGAAGTTCCGCGCCGCGATAGAGCGCCTTTAAAATCTCTACGCGCTGCTGCGCACCGACGGAGATATCCGTAATCTTTGCCTCGAGGTCTACGTTTAAGCCGTAACGCCAGGAGAGTTCCAAAATCTCTTTCCTGCGTGCGTCGTGCTTGATGAAAAGACCCTTATAGCGCTTGTCGCCGAGCAGGATGTTCTGCATAACGGTCATGGCCTCCACAAGCATGAAGTGCTGGTGCACCATGCCGATGCCGAGGCGAACCGCCTGTGCAGGGGACTCGATGTGTACCTTTTCGCCGCGGAGAAAAATGGAACCTTCCGTCGGCTGATAGAGACCGACGAGCACGTTCATGAGTGTGCTTTTGCCCGCGCCGTTTTCGCCCAGCAGCGTGTGTACTTCGCCTTTTTGTACATCAAAACAGATGTCCTTATTCGCGTAAAAGTCACCAAACTGCTTGCTGATATGCTCCATGCGGAGGATTTCGTTCATTGACCACGTCCCCTTCCCGTTTCCAGCGTATGTGAGATATATTATGCTTTACTATGCTTTGTTTTTTTTGATTTTGTTCAACGGAATGTTGTTCGCAAGTGCGATATGCCTGTTTTGTCCGGGTTTCTCTCAATCGGTATCCGGCAATCGAATCTATGAAAAATATAACAAACGTTCCGTACGAAAACCGTACGAAACGTCATTGTTTCATTGCCGACAGGCGCATATATGCAATTTTTATTCCGTTTCCGAACTTTAGCGGCATAGTGCAGCGATCCGGAAAACTATTTGCCAATTAATATAGCACACAAACCGTACGAGAACCGTACGGTTTTGGCGGATCATATATGATTTTTTTCAGATTTAACAGTGATTTTTAGCGAAGACAATACTGATTTGCAGCGAAATTAGAGGGAATCAGGACAGGCCTTTTTTTTCGCACATGCGGTAGATAGCGGATTCCGCCCAGGCGTAGTCGCTCATAAAACGTCCGTCAAAGCGGGAAACGGCGTCCGTTTTGCCTGCCCAGAAATCATAATAATCGCAGGAAACTAGTTCCTTTTTAATGCGGCAGCTGCCGCGCTCGCGCACGAATATTTCTTCCGCGTTGCAGGCTTTCAGCGTGTCGGTGAGTTCTTTGATTGTACGCCGATAACCGGTGTTTTCGGCGGTCTTGTTTTCGCTGCTTTCGCAGAGTGATTCGATGATGTCGTATATTCCGACGCTGCGACCCTCGTAAAACACGCATAGCGCCATAAGCTCCTTTGCTTTGGCGGATAAAAACCGAACGGGTTTTCCGTCCACGAGCATTTCAAAATTGCCAAACGTATGAAATTGAACGCGTTTTTTCTGTCTGTTCTGCAGTAGGCGCGCGCGCTCCAGCACATCTTGAATATCATCCCGGTCAAAGGGCTTAAACACCATGTAGTCGGCCTTCATCTGAAACGCCTGAACGGCAAAGCGCGGGTGCGCTGTGATAAACACGATGATGATGTCGTGGCGCAGTTCGCGAAGGCGCATGGCTAATTCGATGCCGTTCATGCCGGGCATGTCGATGTCTAGCATCGCAAACTCCACGTCGTGCGTTGCGGCAAATGAAATTGCCTCCTCAGGGACGGTGAATTTTCCGACGATTTCAATCTCCGGCATATCTGCGCACTTGAGCTCCAATAGCTGCATATCCAGCGCCATATCGTCAACAAGTATTGTTTTCATTACGTCTCCTTCCCGAGGTGCTCTGCATACCGCAGGGTAACCACCGTGCCGCGTCCGGGTTTACTATCCACGCTGAGCGAACAGCCGGGGTATTGCTCCATGCGCGTGCGGATGTTTTGTATGCCGACGGAGTGCTCGCTGGTTTCATCGCCCGGCGTGTAACCCACGCCGTCGTCGCTGACGCGAACGATATATGCGCCGTCCTCGTGCGAGAGGCTGAGTTTAACCGTTCCGCCGCCGACCTTGGGTTTGATGCCGTGTATAATTGCGTTTTCCACAACAGGCTGCACCGTGAGCACGGGAATCAGGAAATCTGCGTCGATTACTTCGTATTCCAGCGTTAACCGATCCTGCAACTGGATGCGGTTGATCTCCGCATAGGCGCGAACCGTGCGCAGCTCTTCACGAAACGGAACAAGGCCGTCTTCCGCGCTCACGCTGTCTACCTTAAAGCGCAAAAAACGGGAAAAATGCTCCGTCATTCGGTATGCGGCGTCGGGGTCGAGTATGATCAATGCCTGAATGGCGTTGAGCGTATGATAAAAAAAGTGGGAGCTGATCTGCGTTAACAGCACGTTTGTGCGGTCGTATTCCACCTGCTTTTGCAGTGCGCGGATGCGACCCTCGGCGGCTTCTTTCTCCATGCGGCGAATGGTGCTGGTGTTATACACGCCCGCCGCAACAGAAAAACTCAGCAACAAGCTCACCAAAGCGGAGAGCAAAACGGTTGTGTTTGTATACCATGGCTTTTCGGGGGAAACGGTCACATGCCATTCGGAATTATAGATTGGAAACGCGTAATCAAAAGCGCGGCTTTGTATACCTTCGCCTGTTTGCAGTATGGTCTGTTCAATGCCAGCGTCGGGATTGACGCGCCAGATGCGGCAGGCAAAGCCCTGCTGCTCAACGGTGTCCGGCGCGGTGAGACCGTCCAGCGCATCCGGATAATTCAGCGTGACGGAGACGATGCCCCAGAAGGTACCGTTCAAATAGATCGGCAATCTGCCGGCGATACCGAGTCCGCCTTGTACGAGCGTAAACGGACCCGCCATGATCATGGTTCCGCGGTCGATGGCGGCCTGCGCCTCCCGGTCGCCTGCGTTCTCGCCGGTGAGGTCATGACCGATTACGCTCTCGTTTCCCGTGAGGGGATATACGTCGCTTACGATTCCGTTTGGCGCGAGCAACACGTTTCGCACGGTGCTGTCGGTTACGAGCAGCCGCGCAACGCGCTCGAACCCGTCGGTTCCGCCTTCGTTCTGAACGATGAACGCTTCCAGCGTTTTCGCTTTGTTCAGCTGCGCGGAAAGCACTTCGTATGCCTGCGCGCTGACCGTGCTCGCGATGAACTTCATCTGGTCGTCTTCGCGCGCGCGTCTGCCGTATTCAATATAGGCCGAAAGCGCGGCGCAGATGGCGAGCGTGGCGAAAAAAGCGCCGATAACCGGCTTTGTGATGCGCCGATGGTTCATGTTTTTCGCCCCGCTTTCGATATAAATAGGATTCATTCGCTTTTTCTATTATAAGGAACGGCGGCGGCGAACGCAATTGCCGATAAGAACACAATTTTTTACGCAGACGAAAACGTGGTTGAATAAAACAAAAAACGCTCCGTTACCGGAGCGCCGCTTGTGTAATCGTTCTTTACTTTGATCCCGGAGAGGACATGGATTTGATGCGCCGCCGCGTCATGGCGCGCATGAGCGCGACCTTGCTGTGACCCATAGTGCCCAAATCGTCGCCCTGTCGCTCCTGCGCAAGGCGTTCCTGCGCGCGCTGCTCTGCCTCGAGCGCACGTTTCTCGTCGATTTCTTCCGGCCATTCGCAAGCCTGCGAAAGAATATAGACGCATTCCGGCCGCACCTCGATAAACCCTTCGGAGTGAAACGCCGTGCGCGTTGTGTGCTCGTCCGGTTTAATCACGAGCGCGCCGACGTCCAGCGCGGAGACCATCGGAATATGCCCGGAGAGCACACCGATAGAACCGGCGATGGTTTGCACGCCGACGTATACCGCTTCTCCTTTGTAAAACTCGCGCTCCGGTGTGAGCACCATGAGGTTAAAGGTCTTTGCCATGAATCAAACAACTCCTGTGAATGGCATTTATGCCGGTTGCTCCTTCTTCATTTCGTCGTAGCGCGTGTGCACTTCGGCAATGCCGCCTGCAAGCAGGAAGAGGGACTCCGGAATTTCGTCCACTTTGCCGTCAACGATCTCTTCAAAACTTGAAATCGTGTCTTCCAATGTGACGGAGCAGCCCGGCTGTCCGCTGTAAACTTCTGCAACGTGCATCGGCTGGGAGAGGAAGTTCTGTATTTTTCTCGCGCGGTAAACGGTCTGGCGGTCGTCGTCCGAAAGCTCGTCCATACCAAGAATCGCGATGATGTCCTGCAACTCATGATACCGCTGTAGCGTTTCCTGCACGCGTCGCGCAACGCTGTAATGCCGCTCTCCAACGATTGCGGGTTCCAGAATACGCGAGGAGGAAGCAAGCGGATCGACCGCGGGATAAATGCCGATTTCGGCGATGGAACGAGAGAGAACCGTCGTCGCGTCCAGATGCGAGAAAATGGTCGCCGGGGCGGGGTCGGTCAAGTCGTCCGCGGGAACATAAACCGCCTGCACGGAGGTAATCGAACCGTGCGGAGTGGAGGCGATGCGCTCTTCCAACTCGCCGAGTTCGTTGGCAAGCGTCGGCTGGTAGCCGACCGCGCTCGGCATACGGCCAAGCAGCGCGGAAACCTCGTTGCCCGCCTGAACGAAACGGAAGATGTTGTCGATGAACAGCAGCACGTCCTGGTGCATTTCGTCGCGGATGTATTCCGCCATGGTAAGACCCGAAAGCGCAACGCGCATACGCGATCCCGGCGGTTCGTTCATCTGACCGAAGGCGAGGGATGTGCGCGCGATAACGCCGCTTTCCCGCATGTCGATGATCAGGTCCGTACCCTCGCGGCTGCGCTCGCCAACGCCGGTAAACACGGAATAACCGCCGCGGTTTTTTGCAATGTTATGAATCAGTTCCAGAATCAGAACCGTTTTGCCGACGCCCGCGCCGCCGAAGAGGCCGATTTTGCCGCCAACGGGGTAGGGGGCCAGCAGGTCGATGACCTTGATGCCCGTTTCAAACAGTGTGGTGGAAGGTTTTTGCAGCATAAACGACGGCGGCGTCTGGTGCACGTCCCGCTGCGGCGCGTCGATCGGGCCTAGGCCGTCAATCGGGCGTCCGAGACAGTCGATGACGCGGCCAAACACATTTTCGCCGACCGGCACGTGAATGCCGCCGCCTGTGTTTTGCACCTCAATGCCGCAATAAAGACCTTCGGTGGGTTCCAGTGCGATGGTTCGCACAACGCCCGGCGCGTGATGCTGCACAACTTCAATGTTTACGGGCGGGTCTGTTTTGGTGACAAGCAGCGTTTTAATCGGGGGCTCTGCGCCGTCCTGAAAACGGACATCCAGCACTGGGCCGATGATTCGTATGATGCTGCCTGTTCTTTCTTGTTCCGTCATTTCTTATTTTCCTCCGGATGATAAGCGGTGTCCACGGATCGCGCCGCGTTTGCCGCGTTAGCGGCGCCGATGATATCGGCGAGCTCGTTGGTAATGGTGAGCTGGCGTACGGAGTGATACTGTTGCGTCAGTTTTTCAATCATTTTATCTGCGCTGCGCGTGGCGTTTTCCATGGCCGCCATACGCGAGCAGTTTTCGCTTGCATAAGAATGTACGATCGCGCCGTATACATAGCCGATCAACAGCTGCGGAATCAGGGCGCCGAGCACTTCCATCGGCGAGGGATCGTAGAGAATCAGCGAACGATCATAGGCCTCGTCCTCGTCGCTTTCCGGGCGGCCGCGTTTAAAGTCGTTTAACTCAACCGGCAGTAGTTTCTGCTCCATCGGTTCGCGCGACAGGGTGTTGATGAATCGCGTGAAAACAAGGCGCAACTCGTCGATCTCTCCGTGATCGTATTTTTCGATCAGAATCGTCATGAGCCTGCGAACCTGATCCAGCTTCGGTCGCTCCGCTAGTCGCTCAAAGTGCCTGTCCGGCGTGATGCCGCGGCGCAAAAAGTGCGAAGACCCGACGCTGCCGATGGTATAAACTTCAACAACATTCTTATCCGCCATCACCTTGTCCGCAAGCGAAAGCACCGCGTGGTTATAGGAGCCGGAAAGGCCTTTTTCACCGGCGACCACGATATAGGCAACTTTATTGCCAGGACGATGGGTGAGGTAAGGATGCGAAATATCTCCTGTGTGATGTCTTATATCGACGATGATATCGAGCGCATGGTAAAAATACTCGCGGTTTTTCTGTATCCCGTCGAGCGCCCGGCGCATGCGCGATGCGGAGACCATGTGCATGGCGTTTGTGATTTGGCGTGTTTGCTTGACGCTCTTAATATGAAAGCGCAAATCGCTGATATTAGGCATTGGCCGGGCCTCCTTTCTGTGTCAAATAGGCGCTTGGCTTACGCGTTTACGCCTTGCAGGTGAGATGATAATTCTCAATGCAGGCGCTCAGTTCTTTGATTTGTTCGTCCGTCAGGTCGCCGGAAGATTCGATATCGTCCAGCAGCGGACTATAGTTGTGATGCGCATATTGCAGCAAGCCTTTTTGGAATGCGCGCACATGCGGAGAGGGCACTTCCTTGAGATATCCGTTCATCACCGCATACAGCAGGAGCACCTGTTCGCTCATCTGCAACGGTTCGTGCTGAGCCTGTTTGAGGGTTTCGCTCAACCGGTCGCCGCTGTCGAGAATCTCCTTTGTCACGCTGTCGATGTCCGAACCAAACTGCGCGAAAATCTGGAGTTCGCGATATTGCGCGAGGGTAAGGCGCAGTTTTTTAACCACTTTGCGCATGGCCTTTTTCTGCGCGGAACTGCCGACGCGGGAAACCGAAAGACCGACGTTGACCGCAGGGCGTACGCCCGCGTGAAACAGCTCGGGCTCTAAATAAATCTGACCGTCCGTAATCGAAATGACGTTGGTCGGAATATAGGCCGAAATATCGCTTGCCATCGTTTCGACGATTGGCAGAGCTGTGAGTGATCCGCCGCCGAGTTTATCGTTAAGGTGCCCCGCGCGTTCGAGCAGACGGCTGTGCAGATAGAACACGTCGCCCGGATACGCTTCGCGTCCCGGTGGCCTGTGCAGCAGCAGGGACATGGCGCGATAGGCCACGGCGTGCTTGCTTAAGTCGTCGTATACGATCAACGCGTCCTTGCCGTCATACATGAACTGTTCGGCAATGGCGCAGCCGGCATACGGCGCAAGATACTGCATTGCCGCGCAGTCGCTGGCGTTGGAGACGACGATAACGGTATACTCCATCGCGCCAACCGCCTGCAGGGTTTCGTAAATCTGCGCAACGGTGGAGAGCTTTTGTCCGATTGCGACATAAACGCAATACACATGCTTGCCGCGCTGGTTGATAATCGTATCGATCGCGATGGTGGTTTTGCCTGTCTGGCGGTCGCCGATGATCAGCTCGCGCTGTCCGCGTCCAATCGGGATAATGCCGTCTACCGCGATAAGTCCCGTCATCAGCGGATGGTTGACCGCCTGGCGGTCAATGATGCGCGGCGCGGGAGATTCAACCGGGCGGTAACGCTTTGCGTTGAGCGGTTTGTTATCCATCGGCAGACCGATCGGGCTCACGACTCGTCCGAGAAGTTCATCGCCAACCGGCACTTCAACGACACGGCCCGTGCCGTAAACGCGTTCGCCAACGTGAACTTCGTCCTGACCGTTGAGCAGAACCGCGCCGACGCCGTCGGTCTCAAGGTCCATTGTCATGCCATAAATTTCGTTGTTAAACGCAATTTGTTCGCCATAACGCGTATGCGAAAGACCGTCTATGCGAACCACGCCGTCGCCAACGCTTGTGACGACGCCGAATTCGTATACGGCGGATTTTCCTTCGTATGTATCAAGCCGTTGTTTCAGCGCCGAACCGATTGCTTTTGCGGAGCTGTGAAACGGTTTTGGTTTACTACCGGTTAAATTAACGTCTTCTGCGGTGATTTCAGCGCCGTCCGCATCGTTGCCGTGCACGAGCACGTTCTCTGTTTCCTTGATGCGGTGCGAAACGCTGGCGTCATATATCTTTCCATCTATAATAGCGAGAAAGCCGCCGATCAGCGCTTCATTGCGCTTGATCTCGAAGGAGACCTCCTGTCCGAGCAACTCAAGAAAATGCTTCTTGACGGACGCGATCTGTTCTTCGCTGAATGTATCAGCGGTATATAATTCGCCTTTCAAAGCCATTTTTTGTTCTCTTTTCTGATTCAAACTAGTCATCGCCATCCCCATTGTGAGATAGAGCGGTGCGATCAAACCTCAGCGATCAGAAAATCAGCCGATTTTGTCAAAAAAGCTGTCGATGATTTTCTTGTGATCGTCCTCTTTGACTTCGCGCTCAAGAATTTTGCCTGCGATATCGACCGCGAGCTTTGCTGTCTGCGATTTCAGATCTTCAAGCATCGCTTCGCGCTCGTTGATCGCTTGATTCATCGAGTCGGAAAGTATTTCCTGCGCTTCCTGCTTCGCCTTTTTACGGAGGTCTTCCGCTTCTCGCTCCGCCGCCTGGCGGCGCGCTTCGGCCAGATGCTCCGCGTCAAGTCGTGCATTCTTCATAGAGGTCTCATATTTCGATTTTAAGCTGTCGGCTTCGCTTTGCGCTGCGTCGATCTGCTCTCGCTCCTGAGCAAACTTCGCCTCCCGATCCGCCATGAACTTGCTTACCGGTTTATAAAGAAAGGTACGCAGAAGCAGGAAAAGGATCAGTAAGTTTAACGCATGCTCAATGAAATCGATCAGGTGAAATTCCATGGATGCCCCTTTCGATGGTTTTTTATTTCATCGTAAAAATCATAACCAATGCGGTTACAAATCCGTAGATAGCGGTCGATTCTGTCAATGCCAAGCCAAGCAGCAGCAGCGCGTTGATCTTGCTGTTTGCTTCGGGCTGGCGCGCAACTGCCTCAACGGCTTTTCCTGTTGCAATACCCATGCCAAGTCCGGCTCCGGCGCCTGTTAACACGGCGATGCCTGCGCCGATTGCGATCAATCCAATATCCGTCATAGTGAGATTCCTCCTATAGTAATTCAGTTAAAAAATATCAATCATTCCGGCAGAGCCGAATTATTTTTTTTGTTTACTCTTCTTCGGCTTCCATCGCTTCTCCAATAAATGTCAAAGACAGATTGATGAAGATGAAGAACTGGATCAGCGGGTGGAATGCGTTAAAGTACAATCCCAACACCGCGGGAACGCCGACCGAGAACGCGCCGAGCGCAAAATAGATCAGTTCAACGACGACCATGCCGCCGAGCATGTTGCCAAAGAGTCGGCAGGCAAGCGAGATCGGCACCGCCAGATCCGAAAGAATCTTAAACGGCAAGATCACCGCGTTGGGCGAGGTGAAACTCCTAAGTCTGCCCTTTAGGCCTTTGTTATGCACGCCGTATACGTTGATCAGGATGAACGTGACGATAGCGTAGGAAAACGTCATGCTCAAATCCGTCGTCGGCGGACGGAACCCGAACAGCTCGATAATTGCCGAACCGAGCAAAAGCGCCGCCAGCGCGAAAAAGTAGGAAGCCAATCCCTCGTTTTTGCGTCCGCATTTATCATTCGTCAACTTTGAAATGGCGCCAACCGCCGTTTCAAGCACCAGTTGCAGCCCGCGCGGCGTTTCCTGAAAGCGGGGGATAACGAAAATGCGAATCAGCGCCGCCGCAAGGACAAGCGCCGCAATGACAATCCAGGCGATGATTACGGTTGAACTGACGGAAAAACCGAGCAGATCAACCCGCGTCGGGCTGATTTCCACCTGAAACGTGGTGGTCGTGCCGCTGGTAAAGCACCCGATGACGAGGCCGGAAAAAAACCAGAGCGCAAGAACCGCAACCGTAACCAGAAGATTGCGTTTCTTCTTGATGGAGATATAGTTCGGAGCCGACAGATCGGGAAGCAAAATACGCTTGCGCCAATAAAGCGCGGCAATACCGATGATCAGCGAACATGCAATTGTAATCCACTTGCCGAGCGTCGGCATGACAAACTGCATTACTTGTCTCCTTTTCCTTTTTTACGTTTCATCACGTTGATGACAAACGCGCCGATGACCAAAACGGAAGTAACGCCGACGCCGCACCAAATGAGATCCTGACGGAAAAACACTGTAACCACAACGAGAGCGATGGCCAGCAGGATGATCTTGATCAGAAAGATACCGGCGGCTTTGAGCGCATTTCCGGATAAAAGCGATCCGGTTAAGTGCGTGAGCAAAAACAGTTCCGCCGCGCCGCAGGCAAGACCAATGATGAAACCAATCATGTTTCCGCACTCCTCTCTCGCAAATCACGGCGGCATGCAAGCACACGCGCGCCTAGAGAAATAATCCTGATCAATATAGGCGCGCCCGTGATCCGCCGATGTCGATCGGGAACCCGGCTACGACGCCAATGACAGGATATATGATCCATTCTACTGCGACAATCGCGCGCTGTAAAGGGCGGATGTCAATTCCCGTTTCACGGTTTTTCTGGATCAAGGCTATTACCGTTATACAACTTTTTAAAAAAAATGACAAGGAACAAACCGATATATGATGCATATGTATATAAAATATAGAAAGTAGAACCAAAGTGCATCCTGATGCAATACTGGAAATAAACGTATATTGGAGAAATATACAAATATCGGGTTCATGTTGTGCAAGGATGTGGCGATTCATTCGTTCAATGTTATAATAGCTTCAACAAAATGATCGTCCTTCTGGCAAAAAAGATATGTGTGTTGCATAGGGACGAAACAAGGGAAAAACGGTTGAAGTCATTACTAATTTATCTAAGAGATTATAAAAAAGAATGTATTCTCAGCCCGCTGTTCAAGCTGTTTGAGGCGGCGCTGGAGCTTGCCGTTCCGCTTGCTGTTGCGGCGTTGATCGACCGCGGCATTGCAAACGCGGACAATGGATTCATTCTTCGCATGTGTCTGCTGCTCGCGGGGCTTGCGCTGCTTGGGATGGTCAGCTCCATCACCGCGCAGTACTTTGCGGCAAAAGCCGCCGCGGGATTCGGAAAAGAGGTAAAGAGCGCGCTGTTTCAAAAGATACAGTCGCTTGCCTTTGCGGATTTGGACAAAGCCGGCATCTCAACGTTGGTGACGCGGCTGACGAGCGACAGCAATCAGGCGCAGACGGGCGTGAATCTGACGCTCCGGCTTCTGCTTCGCTCGCCGTTTATCGTGTTTGGCGCGTGCATTATGGCGTTCACGGTGGACGCGAAAGCGGCGCTTGTGTTCGCCGGCGTTATCCCCGTTCTGGCGGCGGTGGTGTTTGGCGTGATGCTCGCGACCATTCCGCTCTATCGCGCGGCGCAGGGCCGGCTGGACCGCATCCTCGGCGCGACGCGGCAGAATCTTGCCGGCGCGCGCGTTGTTCGCGCGTTCGGCCTGGAAGAGAGCGAAACCGAATCGTTCAGCAAAGAAACCGATGCGCTTGCGGGCATGCAGCGGCGCGTCGGGCGCATCTCTGCGCTTCTGAATCCTGCGACATTCGTCATTATCAATCTCGCAATCGCTTTGCTGATCTGGATCGGCGCGATTCGCGTTGACTCCGGCGCGCTTTCGCAGGGGCAAGTGGTTGCGCTCTATAACTATATGAGCCAGATTCTCGTGGAACTCGTCAAACTCGCCAGCCTTATCATTACGATGACGCGCGCGGTTGCAAGCGGCAACCGTATTCGCGATATTTTGGCGTTAACGCCCTCTATGAAATCGCCCGCTGAATTGCCTGATCAATTGCGAGAAGATCATTACGCCGTAGAATTAAAAGGCGTTGGCTTGCGATATCACGCCTGCGCGGACGAGGCGCTTGCAGGAATCAATCTTGCCGTTCGTCGCGGAGAAACAGTTGGCATTCTCGGCGGCACCGGCGCGGGCAAGAGCTCGCTTGTCAACCTGATTCCGCGTTTCTATGATGCGAGTGAGGGAACCGTTCTGGTGGACGGCGTGGATGTGAAAAATTATCCGCTGGATGATCTTCGCAAAAAAATCGGCGTTGTGCCGCAGAGCGCGGCGCTCTTTCGCGGCACCGTGCGGGACAACGTCCGCTGGGGCAAGCCGGACGCGACGGATGAGGAAATCTGGCGCGCGCTGGAACGCGCGCAGGTGGCTGGCGCCGTCCGCGAAAAAGACGGGTTGGACGCCGCGGTAGAGCAAGGCGGAAAAAACCTGTCCGGCGGACAGATGCAGCGGCTGACCATCGCCCGCGCGCTCGTGCGCAAACCGGAAATTTTGATTCTGGACGACAGCGCGTCCGCGCTGGATTACGCAACGGATGCTGCGCTCCGGCGCGCAATACGGAATCTGGAAGACCGTCCGACGGTGTTCATCGTGTCCCAACGCGCGTCTTCCGTGTTGAATGCCGACCAGATTCTTGTGCTGGACGATGGGAAGCCGATCGGCCTCGGCACAAGCGACGAACTGCTAAACACCTGCGCGATCTATCGCGAAATCTACGAGACGCAGTTTGCGCAGAAAGAGGCGGCGCATGCGTAGTTCATCCGTTCGTCCCGATCGGGATATTTTGAAAAAAGTGTTGCGCGTGCTCGGACGCGATCGATTCACGCTGGCGTTGTCACTGTTGCTTGCTCTTTGTGTGGTTGCGGGAACGCTGTATGTGCCGATTTTAATCGGCAGGGCGATCGACCTGATCGCCGGACAAAACGACGTTGCGTTTGCTTCCATTATGCAAATTCTCATTCGGGTCGGGATTGTTGCGGGGGCGACCGCGCTGTTGCAGTGGCTCATGAACACGCTGAACAACCGCGTTACCTATCGCACGGTTCGGGATCTGCGCGACGCGGCATTTCGAAAAATTGAAATCCTGCCGCTTCAATACATCGACACGCATGCGCACGGCGAAATCGTCAGCCGCGTGATTGCAGACGTGGATCAGTTCGCGGACGGGCTTTTACTGGGATTTTCGCAGATATTTACCGGCGTCATTACGATTTTGGGTACGTTGGTGTTTATGCTGGTCATCAACTGGAAAATTGCGCTTGCGGTGATTTTGCTTACGCCGCTTTCGCTGATCTCCGCGCGCGTCATCGCGGGGCGCACCTACCGCATGTACCGCGCGCAGTCGGATATTCGCGCGGAGCAGACGGGGCTTATCGACGAGATGATGAAACAGCAAAAGGTCGTGCAGGCGTTTTCCCATACCGCGGAAACGCAGGCACAGTTTGACGAAATCAACGAGCGTCTCGCGGACGCTTATCAAAAAGCGACTTTCTATTCCTCCATCACAAATCCTTCGACGCGCTTTGTTAACGCGCTCGTCTACGCGGGCGTTGCGTTGATCGGTGCGCTGACGGCGGTTTCCTCCGGCGGCGTGTTTACCGTCGGCCAGCTTGCGGTGTTTTTAAGCTACGCCGCGCAATATACCAAACCCTTTAACGAGATTTCCGGCGTCGTGGCGGAGCTGCAAAACGCGCTTGCCTGTGCGGGGCGCGTGTTCGCGCTGATGGAAGAAGAACCGCAAACGCCGGATGCGGCGGACGCGGTTGAGTTGACCGCCATGGACGGCGACATCCGGCTGGAGAACGTGTCGTTCTCTTACTCGGCGGAAAAAGAGTTGATCAGCGCGCTCAATTTTTACGCCAAACCCGGTCAGCGCGTCGCCATTGTCGGGCCGACCGGCTGCGGCAAAACCACGATCATCAATCTTTTGATGCGCTTTTACGATGTGGACGGCGGCGCGATCCTCGTTGAGGGGCGCGATATCCGCGGCATTACGCGAAAGAGTCTGCGCGGCGGATACGGCATGGTGCTGCAGGATACTTGGCTCCGCGCGGGGACGATCCGCGAAAACATCACGCTCGGAAAACCGGACGCGACAGAGGAGGAGATTCTCAATGCAGCGAAAGCGTCCCATGCGCATAGCTTCATCAAGCGCTTGCCGGACGGGTACGACACCGTCATCGGCGAGGACGGCGGAAGTCTCTCTCAGGGGCAGAAACAGCTTTTGTGCATTACGCGGGTGATGCTGCGCCTGCCGCCGGTGCTGATCTTGGATGAGGCAACGTCGTCAATCGACACGCGCACGGAGCAGCAGGTACAATCGGCGTTTGCGCGGTTGATGGAGGGAAGAACGAGCATTGTCGTTGCGCACCGGCTTTCCACCATCCGTGAGGCGGATGTGATCCTAGTTATGAACGAGGGAAAGATCATTGAGCGTGGAACGCACGAAGATCTGCTGAAGCTCGACGGCTTCTATGCGCGGCTGTATCAAAGCCAGTTTGTCGCATCTTAATTAAAATACAGATAATAGAAACAATAGAAACAATAGAAAGAATAGAAAAAATTTAAAGAAAAGAATCGAAAGAAAAGAATCGAAAGAATAGAAAGAAACGCAATCTAAAAGCCGCAGAGTACTCTGCGGCTTTTGCTGCTTTATGTGAAGTTTTAAGCTCTTACAGATCGTCCACCAACGCGCCGCTTTTCGCGTAAGCCGTGCTGCGCGCTTCAAAAAAATCGGTTTTGATCGTGTTTGCGTTGCTGTACTGGCTTACCCAGGTCAGGTTCTCCGGCTCCGCGTCGTGACCATCGTAGAGCTTTTCAAAACCGAGATTTGTGCAGCGCAAATTGCCGAGATACTGTACATAGTCCGTGATCATCTCTTTGGTCAGCCCTGCGACGTCATTGCCGATGACATAGTGTCCCCAGGCGATCTCCTGTTCGCAGCCTTCGCGGATCATGCCGCGATACAGTTCCACCTTCTCCGGCGTAAACAGTTCCGGGTTCTCCTGCTTGAGTTCTAATAGGATGCTGCGAAACAGCCAAAGGTGTGTGTTTTCGTCCCGGTTGATATAGCGGATGACCTGCACCGAACCCGGCATGAGATTGTTTCTGCCGAGATTATAGAAGAACATGAAACCGCTGTAAAAATAAACGCCTTCCAATATGTAGTTCGCGACGATGGTGCGCATGAGGTTTTCCGCCGTGCGTTCGCGGTAAAAGTGGTTGTATGCTTCGCCGATAAACGTGTTGCGGTGCAGCAGCATTTCGTCGTTTTTCCATTGATACAGCACCTCGTCGCGCACCTGCGGTTCGCAGATGGTGTCGAGCATATAGCTGTAGCTCTGGCTGTGGATGGCTTCCTGATAGGTCTGTATGTCGATGCAGAGGTTTACCTCGTTCGCCGTGATATATTCGCCGACGGCAGGGAGGTTCGCGGTTTGTATGCTGTCGAGAAAGATCAGAAACGACAGAATTTTATCGTAAGCGCGCCGTTCGGCGGCGGGAAGGTTGGGATAATCCTTTACATCCGTGGTGAGGTTGACTTCCTCCGGAATCCAGAAGTTATTCATCGCCTGCCGGTACCAGTCGTGCGACCAGCCGTATTTGAGATTGTTGAAGTCGTTTAAGTTTGTCGTGTCACCCGCAATCATGCGCCGCTCGGCAAGGTCGATGCTGCCGTTCGGGTTAAACAGCGGTTTTTGTTTGAGTACTTCCATCGTATCTGCTCCCGTCGTAAAAATTGGATCTGGCCGACCGTATCAGGACGAACAGGCGGCGCAGTCTTCCACCTCGAGGCTCTTGCTGCGCACATAATAAACGGTTTTAACACCCTGCTCAAAGGCGAGGATATACAGCCCGAGCACCTTGCGGAAGGTGAATTCGTTTGTGATGTAGATATTCATGCTCTGGCTCTGGTCTATGTGCCGCTGGCGGATTCCGGCTGCGCGAATGGACCAAGTTTGGTCGATCAGATGCGCACTCTTGTAATACCAGTAGGTTTCCGGCGAAAGATCGGGCGCCACGCGCGGAATCAAACCGTTTTTCTTTTCTTCAAGGAAATAGCGGTTCATCACGGGGTCGATGCCGGCTGTCGTGCCGGCGATGATGCTCGTGCTGCTTGTCGGCGCAATGGCGAGGAGCCAGCCGTTTCGCATGCCCTGCGCGGCAACTTTTTTCGCGAGTTCCTGCCAGCGCGCGCTGGTGTAGTTGCGCTTGTGAAAATACGCGCCCGTCTGCCAGTCGCTGCCTTCAAACAGGGAGTATCGCCCCTTATCCGCGGCAACGTCGCTGCTTGCCGAGATGGCGGCGTAGCTGATGCGCTCGAACACTTGATCCACAAAGTGCAGGTGCTCTTCGGTTTCCCAGCCGATGTGGTTTTTGGTGAGCATATGATGATATCCGCTGACGCCGAGGCCGATCGGGCGGTATTTGAGGTTGTTCACCTTTGCATACGGCACCGGGAAGAAGTTGAGGTCAATTACGTTATCCAGCGCGCGCACAACATGCCCCGTAATGGTTTCGAGCTCGTCTCCGTTTAGATCAATGTGCCCGAGGGAAAGGCTCGCAAGATTGCAGACCACAAAGTCGCCCGGTTTCGTGGTTGTCACAACAACCGTTTCGTCGTTTACGTTTACAATCTCCTGACTAACGTCGGAAATGCCGCTCATGTTCTGCGCAATCTCGGTGCAGAGATTGCTGCAATAGATCATGCCCGTGTGATGGTTCGGGTTCGTTCGGTTCACCGCGTCGCGGTTAAATACAAATGGCGTGCCGGTTTCCACAGCGCTCTTGAGGATCAGGCGAACCAGTTCCTTGATCGGGATAACGCGCTTCTCAATGCGGCTGTCGGCAACGCAGTCGCGATATCGTGTTTCCCATTCCTCGCCCCAGTAGTCTTCGAGGCAATAGCCCTTTACGGCGGAGATGTCGTGCGGACACATGAGATACCAGTTGCTTTCAATGTTGTCTCGCACGGTTTTCCAGAAGAGATCGGGATAACACACCGCCGGAAAAACGTCGTGCGCTTTCATGCGGTCGTCGCCGTTGTTGGTGCGAATCTGCAAAAACTCCGGCAGGTCCTTGTGCCAAACATCCAGATACACCGCCACCGCGCCCTGACGAACGCCAAGCTGGTCAACCGCCACCGCCGTGTCGTTTGCGAGGCGAATCCAGCGGATGACGCCGCCCGCCGCGCCTTCGAAACCGCGGATCGTGCTGCCCTTTGCGCGCACTTTGCCGAAATATAATCCCATGCCGCCGCCATATTTGCTCACCTGCGCAAAGTTGTTGATGCTGCGGTAGATGCCGGTCAAACTGTCCGGCACGGTGTCGATAAAACAGCTGGAGAGCTGATGAAACGGCTTTCTCGCGTTGGCGAGCGTCGGCGTTGCCATCGTTACCTTCAGCGCGCTGAGCATCTCGTAAAACCGGCGCACCCAGGTCATGCGGTTTTGCGTTTCCGGCATGGCGAGGTGCAGCGCGATGCCGAGATACATCTCCTGCGGTGTTTCCAGTGGCTGCCCCTGATGGCTGCGGATGACATAGCGCCGCAGCAGCAGCTCAAGTCCGGAATAGGTGAGTTTTTCGTCATTCGCGGGGTTAAGAAACGATTCCGCTTCGTCCAATTCTTCTTTTGTGTAGTTTTCGAGAATGTAGTCGCCGTAAAGCTTTCGCTCGGCAAGATAGCGCACCTTGTCGTAAAAACTTGCCAGATGTAGTTCTTCCAGCGAGCGGGAAAGTTCGGTTTTAAAATCGTGCATCAGGATGCGCGCGGCGATGAATTCCCAGTGCGGCGCTTCCTGCGTGGTGAGCTCTGCCGCCGCGCGGGTGAGGGCGGCGCGCTTGTTTGCTTCGCCCATCTCCGGCTTGAGGAACGAGCGGAATTTTTCGTCCAGCCGCGAGAGTTCGTACATCTCCTCGGGATAATCTTTTTGCGCTTTGGCGAGCACGGCGTCCAGCGCATCTCCGTCTGCAAAGAGGGAGCAGATGCTTTTTCTCTGCCCGCGCATGCGCGTGCGCTCGTTGCGGTATAGAATATAGCTCTTGCTCTGCGCATAATAGCCCTTGAGCATGAGCGTCTCTTCCACCAAATCCTGAATCTGCTCAACCGAAACCGGCGGCGGGAGCAGGGGGATGCGCGCTTCCACGGCGGCGGTGATCGCCTCTAGCGCCGCTTCCGAAATCTCGGCGTTCGTGCTGACAAACGCCTTTCGAATCGCGTTGGTAATCTTGTTGCGGTCGTAGGTTTCCGCCTGACCGCTCCGCTTGATAATCTCCATGCTTGAGTCCCCCCGTGAAAGATGCGCAACATCGTGTAAAACAACCCGCCATAACAGGCGGAGCGTCGTATCGATCAAACTGTTGAAAATTGAAGTAGAAACGCAACAGGTTGTGCCCTGAACCCATACTAGCACAAGATATTGCGCGCCGCAATGCCGCGAACCAATGCAAAACGGTGCGTTTATCACAGAAAACGGCGTCTAGCGAAACCGGCGGAAAACGCCAAAAACAAAAACAGCCATAGGTACTGGCTGTTCGGGACTTTTTGTAATTAGCGCTGGTTTGATTGCCGCAACCGATTCAAAATATATTTACAAACTCTCGTTAAAATCGTCGCCTTCGCTGAACACGGTTATTCCGTTTTGCTTGAGCAGCGCCGCCGTCATCCCATCGCCGGAAATGTATTTGCCGGAAAAGCTACCGTCATATATTTGTCCGCTGCCGCAGGAGGGACTGTTGCTCTTTAAGATCGCGGTTTGGCATCCCAAGAGCTGGGCAAGGCGAAGTGTCTCTTTTGCGCCGCGGGTAAACGCAGCGGTTACGTCTGCGCCGTCTTTTGTTGTGATCCGTGCGCCAACACGCTCTGCCGAAGGGCGCGGGGTAGGCAGGCCGCCTAGCTGTTCCGGGCAGACGGGAATCAGGCAACGCGTTTTTGCAAGCGCGAGCACGCGCTCATCCGCTTTGCCGATGCCGTCGTAACGGCATGGGGTTCCGAGCAGGCAGGCGCTCACGAGAATTGGCAGTTGATCCGGCATGGTGGGGTAGCTCCTTGCGTGGTAAAGTCGAACCCATTATACCATACGGACAAATGAAGAATAATAGATTCAGCAAACCGGAGCAGCGAGAGCGCTAAACCGAAAATTACCACAAATGGTAAAAATCAAAGTTTCAGATCAGCATAAACCGTGCATCTTTATTGCGAGAGGTCATATTACCATGCGTGGTACAAAAATCGCTTTCTCAAAACCAAAAAGGACAAATCATGAAATGCAACAAAAAACCCGCTCGGAAAGGAGCGGGTTTTTGCGCTTGTGAATGATGAAACGAATCAACGCGGATAGCGGAACCGTTTGAGCCGGAGCGCGTTTGTGACGACCGAGACAGAACTCATCGCCATCGCCGCGCCGGCGAATACGGGGGTAAGCAGCGGGCCGCCGAATGCGAAAAACACACCGGCCGCGAACGGAATCCCGATGACGTTGTAGGCAAACGCCCAGAAGAGATTCTGCCGGATGTTGCGGATGGTCGCGCGGCTGAGCGCAACCGCAGCGGCAACCGCGGAGAGGTCTCCGCGCATGAGCACCACGTCCGCGGATTCTACCGCTACGTCCGTGCCGTTGCCGATTGCCATGCCAACATCCGCCTGCACCAGTGCGGGCGCGTCGTTAATTCCGTCGCCAACCATGGCGACGCGCTTGCCATTGGTCTGCAACTGCTGCACCGCCGCCGCTTTGCCGTCCGGCAATACATCCGAAAGAACATGATCAATGCCAACGCTCTCGGCAACGGTTTTGGCTGTGCTGGCGTTGTCGCCCGTTAGCATATACACGTCTAACCCCAGAGACTTGAGCTGCGCAATTGCGTCCTTGCTGGTTTCTTTCACTGCGTCTGCCGCCGCCATGAGGGCGGTGAGCGCGCCGTCAAACGAAATATACATCAGCGTCTTGCCCGCGCCGGAGAGCGCGTTTGCGCCCGCTTCGGATGCGGAAAGATCCACGCCGTTTTCCGCGAGAAGCTTTGCGCTGCCTGCAAGAACGCGGCGACCGGAGACCACGGCGTCAATACCGCGTCCCGGAATCGCGCGGAACGTGTCCGGCTGTGCGAGCGTAAGCCTGCGTTTTTCTGCGGCTTCCACAATTGCGCGCGCGATCGGGTGCTCCGATCCGCGCTCTGCAGACGCCGCGAGGGCGAGCACATCCGCTTCCGCTTCCTGCGTAAAGCGTACGATGTCGGTCAACTCCGGTTTGCCCTGCGTGATAGTGCCGGTTTTATCGAGCACGATCGTATCAACGCGCTGCGTGCTTTCCAGCGCTTCTCCGCCTTTGATCAATACGCCAAGCTCCGCGCCCTTACCTGTGCCAACCATAATCGCGGTTGGGGTTGCAAGACCTAGCGCGCAGGGGCAGGCGATGACGAGCACGGTCACGAAGATATTCAGCACAAAATTGAAATCCTTGCCAACCAGCGCCCAGACCACCGCGGCGAGAACCGCGATGCCGATGACGGTCGGCACAAAATAACCGGAGATTACGTCAGCAAGTTTTGCGATGGGCGCTTTGCGTCCCTGCGCTTCTTCCACGAGGTGGATAATCTTGGACAGCGCGGTGTCCTCGCCAACCTTCGTGACGGTAAACCGCAGGAGTCCTTCGCCGTTGATGCTGCCGCCGGTAACAGCCGATCCGGGCTGTTTTTCAACCGGCAGGCTTTCGCCGGTGAGCATGCTTTCGTCTACGCTGGATGCGCCGTCCGTTACCACGCCGTCAACGGGAATCGCCGCGCCGGGGCGCACGAGAACCACGTCGCCAACAGCGACTTCGTCGAGCGCAACTTCCAGCTCCGCGCCGTCCTTGAGGATGACTGCGGTTTTCGGGCGAAGGTTCATGAGGGCCTTGATCGCCTCGGAGGTTTTGCTCTTGCTGACCGCTTCGAGATATTTGCCTACCATGACGAGCGTAATCACCACGGCGGCGGATTCAAAATAGAGGTGCTGCGCAAAGTCCGTGCTGCCCAGATAGATCAACACCGTTGCGTATATGCCGTAAAGAAACGCGCTGCCTGTGCCAATCGCTACCAGCGTGTCCATATTCGGCGCGCCTTTAAACAGCGTGCGCATGCCAACGCGGAAAAAGCGTCCGCCCGCAATCAACACAGGAACGGTCAAAAACAACTGCGTGAGCGCAAAGGTCAGCGGATGCATGTGCGGGTTGAGAAACTCCGGCAGCGGAACGCCGAGAGAAGGGAACATATGCGACATTGCGATATAGAGAATTGGCGCGGCAAACACGATTGCGACGATCAGCCGCAGCCGCATCTGCTTGAGCGCCTTTTCGCGTTTTTCCTGCTCCGCGTCGCGCGTGTCCTCGCTGGTCAGGTCGAGCGGGGTATAACCCGCTCGCGTGACTGCGTCGCGAATCTGCGTGAGCTTTACCTTTGCGGGGTCATAGGAAAACACCGCCCGGTTGGTTGCGAGGTTGACGGACGCTTCCGATACGCCGTCTAGCTTCTTAACGGAGCGCTCAACAGAGGCGGAGCATGCCGCGCAGGTCATGCCGTCTACGCCGAGTTCGGCGCGCTTGATCATCTGCGGAATGCTCAAACCGTAACCCGCGTTCTCCACCACGGTTTTCATCTGCTCAAAGCCGACTTTGCTTTCGTCATATTGTACGCGCAGCGTTTCGGTCGCAAGGTTTACCTCTGCCGATGCAACGCCGTCCAGCTTGGACACCGCGCGCTGAACGTGCGCCGAACAAGCCGAGCAGGTCATGCCGCTGACTAAAAAAATCGAATCTTTCATTCGTTATCTCTCCTCTGGTTGCGATAATTCATGACAGGAATCGTCATCGCAATATAATCCTGATGTTATTATAGCGCATGCCAAACATTTATTATGTGACATGACGCACGAATTCTGCTCATGAATCGCTAAGATCGTCAACGACGAGGATGCGCCCATCGATCATGCCCATCCAGCAGGTATATGGTACGATGCCCGTCTCTTCCGGCGTAAAGGAAATCACATTATCGCCCGCTTTGAGCGATTGCCTTACGTTATATGCCGGCAGAACAACGGTCTGATTGCAGCCGGTGATGTTTGATTCGTCCGCCGAAATGATGAATTCGACCGGAACTCCCTTTTGCACGATGATAAACGGATAAATCGACGGGTTTAAATCCGCCTGCACCGTCTGCACGCCGTTTTCAAGCGTTGCGGGAATATATCCCTTGTCCAGCGCTTGTTGATAGAGCGATTTGGACGGTTTTTCCTGTTTTGCCGTGGCGGCTGCCGCCTGCGGCACTTCCACATTGTTTGCGTCGGGACGGATGCCGAAGAGTGAGAATGCGCTCGACGCCATAACGACGGCGAAAAACACAACAAGCACCGCGCTGACGCGCTGCACAACATAGGTAAACTTGCCTTTCAGCGCGGAGAAGATTGCCCCCGCGCCAAGCATCAGTGGAACGGTACCAAGGGAAAAGAGCAGCATGGAGAGTGCACCGGTGAGCGCAGAGCCGGTTGCCAGCGCGTAGAGCTGCATCGCCTGCAGCGGCCCACAAGGGATAAATCCATTCAGCAGGCCGACGACGAGGGGACCTTTGCCCACGCCCGCTTTGTCCAGCCGCTTGGAAAGAAATGCCGGTGCACGGGGAACGAGCCACCAGGGTAGCCACCCGAGCATACCAAGACCCATCAACAACATGCCGACCGCGGCGAGAACGAGAATTACCGCTTTTGCCGTTTCGCTGAGAAACAGCACAGAACCAAGACCGCCGACGATGCCGCCAATGACGGTATAGGAGATCACTCGACCGAAGTTATACAGCAACGGCCCGCGCAGACTGGCTTTCTTGTATTCGCCTGTGCGCACGCTTTGGGACAGGTTGATTCCGCCGCACATGGCAATGCAATGCACGCTCGTGAACAAACCGGTAACAAACAACGCGGAAAGCGACACAGCGCTGTCAATCTTCGGGATATAACCGAAAAAGTCAAACCCAACCGTGTAGCGCAAAATAAGATACAGCGCAAACAGGATGACCGCAATAGGAATTACTTTTACAATCGGCTGCCTCTCTTTTACTGTTCCAATCACATGGTATCCTTCGCGTTCAACTGCCGCCGTGACCGCGGCGGTCAGCGTTTCCGCATCCGTTTTTGCAGAATCATATGAAATTTCCAGCCTATGCCGCGAAAAAGACGCTTTCGCGGCGGTGACGCCGCGGACGCTTTTTGCCGCTTTTGCAACGCGCATTTCGCAATGTGCGCAGGTCATGCCGGAAACCCGCAAACGCAATTCTTGCATGATAATCTCCTAAAAATCAACAATTACCAGACGATGTGTCAAGCAATTGAATTAAAACATAAAAACATAGTAATGAAAATGGTTATCGATTAAAGTTCACATGAAAGCCATAAAAAAAGCCCCACAGCAAGCGGGGCAAATACTATTTTGTATTGCAATGTGAAAATCAACTCTTTTTGCTGTTGTGACGATAAACTTTCGTCAGCTCGCCGCCGATGACTTTACCGCTGAATTCTCCTGCTTTTGCGATACCAACGAAGCCGTCGATGCTATCCAGCCGTTGCTTCAAACGCAGGCGGACAACAATTAAAACCACAAGCACAAGCGCAAGCACGGCGATGAGAACATTGATCCACCAACTCATGAGCGAACCCTCCGCGCCGCTTTTTTTGCCTGATACCATTTGAGGATTTTCAGATCGGATGCGACGGCAAAGGACTGCGTTGCAACGAGCGCCGCCAGCGCGGCGGCGACGGCAGCCTGCACGGGAGAAATGCTGTTGTCCGGTGCGGCGGCTGCTGCCGTGGGAGGCGGAACAGAGTCGTTCACTTGCTCTAAAACCTGAATGGATGCGGCCGATATTTCCTGCGTTTCTGTTGATAACGGTTCGGCGCTTTGCGTCGGTTCCGGTGTTTGCGTTGCCGCGGGCGAACCAACCGGGGAAGGTGAAGGCGTTGCGGACGAAGAACCGGAAGTATATGCATGCCAGTGCCAGGTTCCTGTAAACACAACGTCTGCGTTGTTAATCGTCTGCGTGTGCGTGTCCCATCCGGAAAAACGCCAGATGCCGCCGCTTGCCGAAACCGAACTCATATTCGGCGCGGAAAACACATCGCCGGCAATTCCGCTGGTCGATGCGGGCAGTTTGGCGAGAACACTCTGCGGAAGCGAATATTTACTGGAGTCGCTGACAAACCGATATTCCACCGTATAGACCGGAAACGCGGTCCAGACCCATGTTCCGGTAAAAGAAACGTCCGATGAATCAATCGTGACACTTGCAGGCGACCAACCGGAAAACGTCCATTTTCCCGCGCCTTCGATCACGCCGGAAAAATCGGCGGAAGGCGTAACGGTTGAGCCGGAGACCGCTGTGCTGCCGGATGGCAAAAGAGACTGAACGCCGGACGGCAACGTTAGACCGGATGTGCCGCTTTCGAACGAATAGGATACATCGTAGGATGCCGGGGTATCGTCCACGACAAACACTCGAAATGTGATGTATGAAGACGAACTCATAGAAATCGGATCAAGCGTAACGACAACCGGATATCCCACTGAACTGACGGCATCCGTCAACGCGGAAAAATCGACGCTGTAACCGGAAGTGACCGTGTTCCAGTCACTTCGATAATAAAACGTAAACGCGGATGCCGCGATGATATCACTTTCCAGTTGCGTGCGGGATTTACTAGTAAATTCGCTCAACCCTACCGATACGTCATGTGCGCGGAGACAGTAATCATCGGTGTCGGTATGATTGTCGTTTCCCAATCCGCTTGCCGCGAAAGCGGAAGCAGGGATAACCAAACAGGCCAGCAGAATTGCGGGCAGAAGGAGCGAACATATTGCCTGTTTGAATCGTTTCATATCGCATTCCTCGCGAAAACATTTGGCTCCGTCAACCGGGACAAGGCGAGACACGATCAGCTTGCTGCGCCGATGCTCTTTAAACTATCAGAATAATATCGCTTACCGATCGGCAATTCTTCGCCGGAGTCAAGCAACAACCGGTTGCTGTCAATCGAGCGAATAAAGCGCTTGTTCACAAGAAACGACTTGTGTGTGCGAACAAAGCCTTTCTCAAACAGCTGCTCTTCAAGGCGCATCATGGTCGAGTAAAACTCGAACCGGTCGTCTTCGTAAACCACGGTGACGATGCGCTGCTGAATTTCAAAATACCGGATCGTCTCCACCGGAATACAGCGGCTTTCTCCCGCGCAGGTCAGCACCAGCACTTCGCTCTCGCGGCGCGCTTTGCGCTCTACCGCGCGCAGAAAGATTTCCTCGAATTTTTCCGCGGTGGTCTGTTCCTTTACCACATAGTGCAGCGCGCTCACGTCGTAGCCGGAGATGGCATAATCAGGCGATATGGTAAAAAACACAATATCGCCCAGATATCCGAGCGCACGCAGACGCCTTGCGGTTTCCATTCCATCCGGA
The DNA here is from genome assembly GCA_003246365.1 of Clostridia bacterium. Lineage (GTDB taxonomy): Bacteria > Bacillota > Clostridia > Christensenellales > CAG-138 > UBA7703. The sequence continues at coordinate 22,787 of QKAN01000213.1, read as the reverse complement.
CCGGGCATGCCGATATCCAGATAGATCAGATCCACGTTTGAAAAAGCGTCTTCCGCCTCGAACAGCAACGCTTCTCCCGAAGGGAAGGTTTTAATTTTCACATGTACGCTATGGCGTTGCGAAAGCCGAAGCAGTGTTTTTTTGCAGAGTGACGTATGCTCCGCACTGTCGTCGCAGATGAAGATGTTCATCTTGCTTTCCGCGCCGCCTGGTTTCCGGCACTCCATGTCAAATAGCCCGCCTTATTTTGCATGATAGCTCCTTTCGCTGCAAATCGATGTTGCATGTCATAAAACGTGGTTTTCATGTTAAGAAACGATTCAAACACAAAGATCGAAAACTGCGTTTGCACGTTTTTTAAAAATTCACACGTATTTTATATTATACATGTGAAAAAAGGCTTTTTTGAATCATTTTAGACAAGTTTTATTACATTTTCTGTCATTTTTGCCGTTCTAAGCCCTATAATCTGACGAAATCGGATATTTAATCACTTTACTATGCAAAAGTAAGTTGCAAAAGAAGTTATAAAAGGGAGCTAGACATGCTGAAGTTTGATTCTTTAGATGAAGCTGTGGAAAAATCCGCGATTCTGGAGGAGTTTTGTTGTTCTGTTCGAATCGTGAACATAAACGACGGTTCTGCACTCTATACCTCAAACATCGAAAAATCGACAGAGACAAAACTGCATCGCAGAACGGAAATGCGTTTTGACGCAGAGCAGCAAACATATGAAATATCAAGCCTGCCGATTGCCGTTGGAGAAACGCGTTGCGCGCTGGAAATGATACAACCGTATCAAAACGTCATTTCGCAGGTTGCGAGTGAGGGTTCTTCATCTCGAAACGGACAAAAGAGTATCTTCAGTGCGGTTGGGGATTTAATTCACAAAGACAAACTAACGGGACTTTTTAACAGAAGATATATCGACGAAGCTCTGCCCGACGCAATCAAAACAGCCGAAAAACAACAAAAACCATTTTCCATCATTTTCGCGGATATAGACAGGTTCAAGGATGTGAATGACCAATATGGCCACATAACTGGAGACCTTATACTACAACATGTTGCTCATCTGATTCAGAACCATATCCGGAAGACGGACAGCTGGGTTGCGCGATACGGCGGGGATGAGTTTTTAATCTGCCTGCAAAACACGGATTTAAACGCGGCAAAGCGCATCGCAAACCGGCTGCGCATGGCGATGATGGGCGAATGTTTTGTGTTTGAACAGGCGGCGATCAGTTTAACGTGCAGTTTCGGCGTGCAATCGTATGACCGGACAATGGGCGAAATGACTGCAGCAAAATTGTTACAAGGCGCGGACGAAATGCTTTATGAGGCGAAAAACGCTGGCCGAAATGCTGTTCGATAAAGAAATATAGTTCGAAGGCCGCGCGAAATGCGCGGCCTTGTTGCACTCGTTTTAATAAAAAGATTTGCAAGCAGATTCAACTTGGGAAAACGACGGTCAGGAACATTTGAAACGGCGTTTCGGCAAAGAGCGCGTGCGGCACGCCCGCAGGCATGACGATGGTCTGGCCTGCTGAGAGCAGGAATTCGTTTTCACCGATGGTAATCTTCGCCGTTCCGTCTAGAATTTGTACCATCGCGTCTCCTTTGGATTCGTGCGAGCTGATTTCTTCACCGGTGTCAAAGGCAAACAGGGTTAAACTAACTGCTCTGTTCTGCGCGAGCGTGCGGCTCACGATTTGTCCGGGTTGATACTCAACGAGAGAGCGAAGCTCCAGTGGAGCGGAAAGATCGATGTTTTTCAGAATTTTGTTTGGCATTTGCGCGCCCTCCTTCGGTGATATCGGTTGGGGTATGCTGCGGCATTAACGGCGTTGCAGCTTTTGTTCTGGATTGAGTATAAGTGATTCGTATCAATATATGCGTTGTAATAACAACGAAAAAGGGATATTACAAACAAAATATCCCGCAATGCGGGATATTTTTGATTCAAACTGCGGCTATAATCGCCTTAATTTATTTTGCGGCGGGCATTTCGCGGCTGCCGGGTTTGACGAGAGGCTGGCTTCCTGCTTTGCAAATCGGGCATTCGTCCGGTTCGTATGATTCAATTGTCAATTTCAGCGCCGCGTAAACGGGCAGGGCAAAGTCGCAGTCCGCGGCTCTGCGGTCGGCGACGCAAGCCGCACCGATGACTTCCGCGCCCATGCTTTTCAGCGCTTTGACCGTTTCCATCGTGGATTTTCCCGTGGTGATGACGTCCTCCGCAATCAGCACTTTATCGCCTTTGCCGACGGTGAAACCGCGGCGCAGTTGCATCTCTCCGTTGACTCGCTCGGTGAAGATGCTCTCAACGCCGAGCTGACGCGCCAGCTCGTAGGAAACGATGATGCCGCCCATCGCAGGCCCGCAGACTTTGGTGATCGGCAGATGTTTCACCTGCTCGACAACGGTGGAAAGCACCGTTTCCGACAGGTCTGGATGCTTGAGCAGCTTGGCGCACTGGCAGTAACCGCCGCTGTGGCGTCCGGACGAGAGCAGGAAGTGTCCTTCCAGAAACGCGCCGCATTCTTTCATGATGGTGAGATTGTCTTTCATATTCTATATACTCCTTACTAAACCGTAAAATATTTCTTTTTTACTCGGTTAACGAGAACTTTCAAATTATTCCGCAAATGTCCTGTAAGTTGGTTATTCCTTCTTTTTCGCAGTATGCCGCGAGGCCGTCAATTATATTCAGCATTGCGTTCGGATTGGCAAATGTCATGGTGCCAACCTGCACTGCGCGCGCGCCGGCCATGATAAACTTCAGCGCGTCCTCTGCGCTTGCGATGCCGCCCATGCCGACGACGGGGATGTTCACCGCGTGCGAAACCTGATGCACCATGCGAAGCGCGATGGGCAAGATTGCCGGGCCGGACAACCCCGCGTATACGTTTTCAAACACCGCGCGCTTTTGGGATACGTCAATCGCCATGCCGAGAAATGTGTTGACCAGGCTGAGCGCATCCGCGCCCGCGTCTTCACAGGCGCGTGCGACGCCGACAAGATCCGGCGCGTTTGGGGAAAGTTTCACCATCAGCTTGTGCCGGGTGATTGCCTTCACCTTTTTTGTGATGTCCGCCGCTGGTTCCGGCAGCATGCCGAACGCCATTCCGCCCGCCTTTACGTTTGGGCAGGAAATATTGAGTTCCAGAAAGTCGATATCCGCCGCATTGAGCAGGCGGGCGCCTTCCAGATAATCCTCTTCGCAATGTCCGCCAAGGTTGCAGAGCACGGCAGGGCCGAGCGAGCGCATATACGCCGCTTCATGCTCCACAAAATGCCGTACACCGGGATTTTCCAGACCGATGCTGTTGAGCATGCCGGAGGGCGTTTCGTAAACGCGCATGCCTTTGTTGCCCGCGCTGCCGTTGAGCGTTAACCCTTTTCCGCTGATGCCGCCGAGGCGGGAGACGTCCATCCATTCCGCGTATTCGTGCCCAAAGCCGAACGTACCGCTTGCCGCGATCACCGGATTTTTCAGCGATATACCGCAGAGTGTGAGGGAGAGGGAATCATAGTTCATCGCGCACCTCCCTGCAGTCGAACACCGGTCCGTCTTTGCAGACGCGTTTTCTGCCGCTCTTCGTTTGGCAGGTGCAACCGAGACACGCGCCTACGCCGCAGGCCATGTGTTTTTCGAGCGAGACATAGAGCTTTGCGTTTACCGCATCCGCTACGTTTGCCGCCGCGCGCAGCATCGGCGCGGGGCCGCAGGCATAATAGGTTGCGTCCAGCGAAAAGTCCGCGTCGTTGGTGACGAACCCGCCGATGTTGATCGTTACGCTGTCTGCGTATTGTTCAAACGCACTCTTTAGATATGTTTCCTCGCGAAACCCAAGAAACACATCGATCCGGCGGTTCGGGTCGATTGCGCGGAGTTCTTTTGTTAGTTGCAGCATCGGCGCCGTTCCGATGCCGCCGCCGAGGATGACGGCGTTGCCCTCGATCAACGGAAATCCGTTGCCGTAGGGTCCTTGTGTGTCGATTGTTTGCCCCGGAATCATCGCGGAAAACTGCGCGGTGCCGCGCCCGACGGTTTGATACACAAACGTCGTTTTGTCCTTTACCGGGTCGATTTCGCAGATGCTGATCGGTCTGCCGAGCAGCGGATCGAGTGCGCCCGGCACGCGCAGCATGAAAAACTGTCCCGCGCGTCCGATTGGCGCGCCGGAAACGGTCATGCGCCAGATGCCGTCTGCGATATTCTGATTGGAAGTAATAACTGCCACTGATGCGATCCTTTTTTTGACTTACAGTTGCTGTAAGATGTCTTTTTTCATGTCGAGCACCGCCGCGCGGACATGGTCTACAAACCGCGCGTCTTCGCTCTTGCCCTTGTGCGCCGTGATGATACCGCGGGAGGAGTTGACCACCCCGCGCACACCGCCGCGGAAAAATCCAGCGATGTCTTTGCCGGTGCCACCCTGCGCGCCGTAGCCGGGTATGAGCAGGAAGGTATGCGGCAGAAGCGGGCGGATGCGCTCAAACTCTTCCGGATAGGTCAGTCCGGTTACCGCGCCGATGGCGGAGAATCCGCTGCTGCCGATAAACCGCTCGCCCCATTCGGAAACCTTCTTTGCCGTGCGCTCATAGAGCGTTTCGTCTCCGATCATCAGATCCTGAAAGTCTTTTCCGCTGGGGTTGCTCGTTTTTACGAGCGCGAACACACCCTTGCCTTTTTCGAGGTAGGGATAATATGGCGAGACCGCGTCTTCGCCCATGAAGACATTGATGGTCATGATGTCTGTTTCAAAGTCGCCGGAAAAATGCGCGGCGGCGTATTGCGCGGCGGTGGAGGAGATGTCCACGCGTTTTGCGTCCGTGATGGTTACGTTGCCGCGGCTGCGCGCATATTTTAATGTTTTGGAAAATGCCTGCATGCCGTCTAACCCAAGCGCTTCGTAACAGGCGATCTGGAGTTTAAAGCAGCCCGCCTGATCCTCCGTTGCGTCGATGATGACGCGGTTGAATTCAAATATTTTTTCGCCGTCGGTCAGCGGTTTCTTCTTAATATACTCCGGCAGAAAGGAAACCTGTGTGTCCAGACCCACGCAAACCGGGCCTTTTTGCTGCACTGCTTCGAATAATCGTTCCATTCCCATTTTTGATTTCTCCTCCTGTTAGATCAGATTGCTGTTCCGTATTCGTATTTGGTTTCGCCTTCAATGATGGTCTTGAGCACCCGCCCCTGCACCGCTCTGCCGTGAAAAGGCGTGTTGTGCGAGCGGGAGATCATGGCGTAGGCGTCGATCTCGCTTTCTTCTTCTACGGCTAGTGCGGCAAGATCCGCCGAATATCCGGGGCGCAGGAGCCCTGCTTGCAGGCCTAGCCTCTTTGCGGGGTTGAAGGAGAGCATCTCGGATAGTCTTGTGAGCGGGATGCCGTTTTCGGTGAACACTTTGAGGTAGACCGAAAAGGCGTATTCGATGTTGCTGATGCCCGCCATTCCGCTTGCCTTATCCTCCGGCGTGTGCGGCGCGTGGTCGGTTGCAAGGCAGTCGACCGTGCCGTCCTTGATTCCTTCGATCAGCGCTTCCACATCCGCGCGCGTGCGCATCGGAGGATTCACTTTATAGTCGTTGTCCCATCCGAAGAGGTGGTGCGGCGTTACCTCGCAGGTGAGATGCAGGCCTTCCGCCTTCGCGTCGCGCACCATCTGCACTGTTTCTGCGCGGCTGATGTGGCCGATGTGCAGGTTGCCGCCGACTTCGCGCAGCAGGCGGATATCCCGCTCTACTATCTTGCGCTCCGGCTGGCAGTGCGTGCTGATGATAAATCCGTATTTCGTCGAGTCGAGCAGAAGCTGGCGCATGAACTCGTCCGAGAAGATCGTTTTGCCGTCGTTGGAGAACACCTTGGTAACCCGGCTGAGTGCGGCGCGGTCGGTCGGCGCTTCGTCGCCGAGCGATTCTCCGGCGGCTGCGGCCTGCGTGAGGTTGCAAAGATGCAGGCGCGTTGCTTTCGCGTGGTTTGCTTCTACCAGCGCGGGGGTGGAGATGACGGGGTTGGTGTTTGCCATCGCGATGAGGTGCGCATATCCGCCCTTGAGCGCTGCGCGCATGCCCGTTTCCATGGTTTCCTTTTGCGGATAGCCCGGGTCGCGCAGGTGGCAGTGCAGATCGATAAACGCCGGCATGATCGCGTTTCGCCGCATATCGATCACCTGATCCGCTTTTTGCCAGCAGAGGGGGCCGCGAAACAGAATTTTTCCGTCTTCAACGAGCAGATCGCCGTAGCAATCCTCGTTCGCGTCGATCAATCTCGCGTTTCGATACAGTGTTTTCATGCCGTTTCTCCTTTCGTTTGCGCGTGTGGTTGGGTTACAGGCGCGTGCGCGCGTCGCAGTATTCGCAGGCGTACTGGTTTGTTGCCGCGTCTACAAGGTAGAACTTCACGTCGTGTATGTGCTCCTGATTGGTGATGCAGCGCGGGTTTTTGCAGGTTAGTATGCCTGTTACCGTCTGCGGCGGCGTCAGGCTTACTTTGTTGACGCGTTCGCCGTTTTTTACATAGTTGATGGTGACATTCGGGTCGATGAGGCCGAGCACGTCGAGGTCAAGGTTCAAATCCGTCTCGATTTTGATCAGGTCTTTTTTTCCCATCTTTGTACTGTCCACGTTTCGCATCAGCACGACCACACCGTCGAGCAGATCCAGCCCGAGTTGTTGAAAAATTTTATAACCGTGACCCGCGAGGATATGGTCGATCACGATGCCTTCTTTCAGTTTCGATACGTTAATCATTTCGCTTTCCTCCTGTGTTGTGCTGGTTAGGCGCGCGGTTCTTCCGCGCCGAGCAGGCTCATGATGAGCGACATGCGGATGTACATACCGAATTTCACTTGCTCAAAGTATGCTGCGCGGGGGTCCGCGTCGACGTCGGTTGAGATTTCGTTGACGCGCGGCAGGGGGTGCATGACGATCATATCCGGCTTCGCCAGTTCCATTTTCTCAGTTGTGAGGATGAAGTAGTCTTTCAGGCGGAGGTATTCCTCTTCGCTGATGAACCGTTCGCGCTGTACGCGGGACATGTAGAGCACATCCAGCTGCGAGATGCTGCCTTCCAGATCGGTTGTTTCCGTGAACTGCACGCCTTTTTCGATCAGCTCTTCTTTTACGAAGGCCGGCATGGTCAACTCTTCCGGTGAGATGAAGATGAAGTGCACGTTTTGATACCGTGCGAGGCAGGTTGAGAGCGAGTGAATCGTCCGACCGAATTTCAGGTCGCCGCAGAACCCGACCGTCAGCCCGTCGAACGATCCCTTGTAGTGCCGTATGGTCAGAAGGTCCGTCAGGGTCTGTGTCGGGTGGTGGTGTCCGCCGTCGCCCGCGTTGATGACCGGACAGTCGGCATAGCGGCTCATGAGCTTTGCCGTGCCTTCTTTGGGATGGCGAACGACGATCACGTCGGCGTATTTACCGACCGTGCGCGCGCTGTCCGCTATCGTTTCGCCTTTTGCCGTGCTGGAGGTGTTCGGGTCGGAGAAGCCGAGCGTGTTGCCGCCGAGGCGAAGCATCGCCGCGTCGAAGGAAAACTTTGTGCGGGTAGAGGGTTCGTAAAACAGACTTGCAAGAATCTTTCCTTTGCAAACGTCCGCATAGCGCGCCGGGGATTCGATGATGCGCTCTGCGCGCGCAAGCAGTTCTCCAATTTCCTCCAGAGTGAAGTCGCTTGGTGCGATGAGGCTTTTGTCTTTCAGCATTTTGTTTTCTCTCTCCTTTTCGTTCGCTCCCCGCTGTCGGCGGATGTGGCCATAAAAAAACACCGGTTACAACGCCGGTGTCAAAAAACAAATATTAAATGGAAAAATGGAAAGCTTGTTGTGAACACGAAGCTGATGTAAACGGCTAATAAAAAAGCTTTGATCAAAAAGGAAAATTCCTTTCGTCAAAGCTTTGAAAACGAAAATGAAATGGGGAAGAACGGAGGGAACACGGGGAGAACGGAGACGGTTTACAGTTTTTCCAGCATCCACCCGCGGGTTCATTCTGTTTCCTTCCTTTCATTCTTTTTTACTCATTTTGAGCAGTATATAAAAAAAACGGAACCTTGTCAATAAACAATGAAAAATTTCATACGACTCGCATCGGAAAGTGACACGCCTGACAGCGGTAAAAATGAAAGAAACGTCATTTTATCTGATTTATATTCATTTGTACTGACGTTTTTTGTTGTCAACGCGCGATATAACGTTACGGTGTAATAGAAGTCGTATATGTGTAAAAATGCTTTAAACATCGCTTTTTATGGGCAATGTTGCATTTTTAACGAATATTTGAGCAGCCAGGAATTCCAAAATTATATATTGCATAGGAAGTGCATATTGGTATTGCATACCAGTTTTATGAAGTTTATAATTTGGCTAGACCTCGGCACAAATTTTGTGCCGATGTCCTTGTCCAGACAGATACTTCTAAAATTAAATTGGAGGAAAAACAGTCATGAAGAAAGTAGTAGCCATTCTCTTGGCGCTCGTTCTTGTCGCGTCGTTTGCCGCTTGCGCGGCACCTGCCGCGAGCGACGCCACCGCGGCGGATGAGTCCGCTTCCGGTAATCCCGTCGTAAAAATCGGCATTTACGAACCCGCATCCGGCGATAACGGCGCGGGCGGTAAACAGGAAACCCTTGGCATCGAATATGCAAACTCCGTCAGCCCTACCGTTGAAATCAACGGAACGACGTATGATGTGCAGCTCGTCAAGGTAGACAACGAGAGCTCCAATGACAAGGCCGCTTCTGCCGCGTCCACGCTGGTTTCGGCGGGCGTGTCTGTCGTGCTCGGTTCCTATGGCTCGGGCGTGTCCATCGCCGCTTCTCCGACGTTTGAAGCAGCCGGCATCCCCTGCATCGGCATCACCTGCACCAACCCGCAGGTTACCGAAGGAAACACGCACTATTTCCGCATCTGCTTCCTCGATCCGTTCCAGGGCACCGTTCTTGCGAACTATGCGTTCAGCACGCTCGGCGTGACGACCGCATACTGCCTCTCCAAACTGGGCGACGATTACTCCGGCGGTTTGGTGAACTACTTCGTCAAGGCGTTTGAAGCCCTCGGCGGTACCTGCGTGCAGGACACCTTCCCGGATGGCAACAGCGACTTCACCAGCTACATCAACAACGCAAAGAACAGCGGCGCGCAGGTCTTCTTCTCGCCGGTGTCCACCGAGGCGGCGCAGCTCATCATTGACCAGGCGGAATCGCAGGCGCTCGGCATGCCGATTCTCGCGGGCGATACATGGGACAGCAACGTTATCCTTCAGGCTGCAAAGGGCAAGAATGTTGACATCACCGTCACAACCTTCTATCCCGAGGGCGCAAATGCTGAATTCGACGCCGGCTTCAAAGCCTGGGTCGGTTCGGATTCCACCCTGCTTGCCAACAACGGCGGCGACGACACCGTTGCCGCGGTTACCGCAATGGGTTACGACGCATACTTCTTTGCGCTCGAAGCCATGAAGACGGCCGGCAGCATTGACCCCGCCGCCATCATGACCGCTCTCTGGAGCACCACCTACGAAGGCGTTTCCGGCCCGATCGCGCTTGATCAGGTCAACGGCGACGCAATTCGCAACACCGCATATGTCAAACATTGCAACACTGAAACCGGCGCATGGGATGCTCTGCCCGCGGTTACAATCGGTTAATTCCCTTCAAACGGATACGGCGGGGGCGACCAGCCCCCGCCGTACTTTGTAACAGGTTGTTTTTTGTTGTATGATTGATCAAAGCGGCGGACTGCCGCCGTGTTTCGTATTTGGATGCCGCTTGAAGCGGGAATGCGTGTCGTTTCCGGTTCAAGCGGCATAGATGGAGGCAAACAAATGCTTGAATTTTTGCACGCCAACCTCTCCTATATTCTGTCGGGAATATCGGTCGGCGGCCAATATGCGCTGATTGCCATCGGGTACACAATGGTATACGGTATCTTGCGCCTGATCAACTTTGCGCATGGCGACGTATTCATGTGCGCTGGTCTTATGATGGTGTATCTTTCGACGGCTTTGCCGGTTACGGTTGCGATTCCGCTCGTGCTGGTTATGACCGTTGTGCTCGGGTTTATTATTGAGCGCGCGGCTTATAAACCGCTCCGCACGGCGCCGCGTATGTCCGTTATGATCAGTGCGATCGGCGTATCGTATCTGCTTCAGAATGCTGCGTTATATTTTACCGGCGGCCTTGCCAAGGTGTATCCTGCGATTCCCTGGTTGAGTCAAACGGTAACCATTTGGGGATCGACAACGAAAATGGTTACGGTGGTAACGCCGATTCTCACGCTTGTGCTTGTGGTGCTGCTCTCGCTGCTGATTAAATACACCAAGGTCGGCATGGCGATGCGCGCTGTTTCCAAAGATTTTGAAACCAGCCGATTGATGGGAATCAAGATCAACACTGTTATCTCGACTACGTTTATCATCGGTTCTTTCCTCGCGGCGGTCGGTTCTATGCTCTATTTCACCAACTATGCGTCGGTTACGCCCATCTCCGGCAGCATGCCGGGACTAAAGTGCTTCGTCGCCGCGGTATTCGGTGGAATCGGCAGCATTCCCGGCGCGGTGATCGGCGCGTTTATCATTGGCATCGCGGAGAATATCATCAAGGGCGGAACGTCGATCTTCGGATTCGGTGGAAGCGGTTGGACGACGTTTTCGGATGCGTTTACATTCGCGTTGTTGATCATCATTCTCGTGGTCAAGCCTACCGGTCTGTTCGGCGAAAAAGCCACGGACAAGGCATAAGGGAGGGGACGATATGAAAAAGAAAAGCAAAGCGGAACTTTGGGTCGCCTTTGCGGCAATCGCCCTCATCTATATCCTGATCACTGTGTTGGAACAGACGATGGATCCCAACCACATTGTGTTTACGGTTCTGAAAAAGGGTGCGATCTATTCGCTGGTTGCGGTGTCGATGAACCTGCTCAACGGTTTTACCGGTCTGTTCTCGCTGGGACAGGCGGGCTTTATGCTCATCGGCGCGTATACTTATTCTATCTTCACCATGCCGACGGAAGTAAAGCTGACCGAGTCAGTCTACAAATACTATGAGGCGGCAATCAAATTCGACACGGGCATCTTTATCGGGCTCGTTTGTGCGGGGCTTGCGGCGGCGCTGTTTGCGGCGCTCATCGGCTTGCCGGTTCTGCGGTTGAAGTCGGACTATCTCGCAATCGCGACTATCGGTTTTGCCGAAATCATTCGCGCAATTTTTCAATGGGACGTGCTCGGCCCCGTGACCAACGGCGCCAACGTCATGCGCAATTATCTCGATCTAACCGATGTAAAAATTCCGTTTACGGACAAACCGTTTCCGCCGACACTATATGTGTTTCTCGCGTCGGGGGTTTGCATCGCGTTGATCGTATTGTTGATCAACTCGTCCTACGGGCGCGCATTTAAGGCCATTCGCGATGATGAAGTTGCCGCAGAAGCGATGGGCATCAACCTCTTCAAGCATAAAGAGATGAGCTTTGTCATCAGCTCGTTTTTCGCGGGCGTTTCCGGCGCATTGCTTGCAATGTACCAGTACACTGTGCAGGCGGCGCAGTTTAAAGCGGCTATGACCTATGAGATTCTGCTCATCGTGGTCATCGGCGGTATTGGCTCCGTCTCCGGTAGTTGCATAGCAACGTTTCTTTATATCGCGGCTTCCGAATGGTGGCTCAGGGGCCTGGATATGGGTAAATTCCTCGGTATCGAAGCGCCGAATTTGTTCCGCTCCGGCTTTAGGCGGTTCGTGTTCTCCATCATCATCATGATGATCGTGCTCTTCTTCTCGAAAGGGCTTATGGGCGACAAGGAGATTTCCTTCGCCGGATTGATCAGGCGATTTAACAAAAACAAACCATTGAAAGCGGCGAAAGGAGGCGGTATCGATGCCTGAAAACGTACTGCGTCTTGAAAACGTAACCATGCAGTTCGGCGGCGTCGTCGCCGTCAACAACCTCTCGCTGGAAGTCAACCAAGGTGAAATCGTCGCGCTTATCGGCCCCAACGGCGCGGGTAAGACGACGGCCTTTAACTGCGTAACCGGTATCTATGATCCGACGAACGGAAAGATTCAATTCAACGGCAAGACCATTGTGGAAAACCACCCGCGCGGCAAGATGAAAAAACTCTACGCAGGCGAAAACGCGAAGATGTATGTTTCATCGCGCACGGTGGATCCCACGCCGGATCAGGTGACGAAACTCGGCATTGCGCGCACGTTCCAGAACATTCGCCTTTGGAAGAGCATGACGGTGTTTGACAACGTGTTGACCGCAAAGCACATGCGCGCAAAACAGAATGTGTTCTCGGCGACGCTTCGCCTCACCTATGGCGAAGAGAAGCGCATGCGCGAGGAGACAGCCGCATTGCTCGAAGAACAGAATCTGTTGCAGTATGCGGATGATCTTGCCGTGAGCCTGCCGTATGGCCTGCAGAGACGGTTGGAAATCGCGCGCGCGCTTGCGACCGATCCGAAGCTGTTGCTTCTGGACGAACCCGCCGCGGGCATGAATCCGCAGGAAACGCAAGAGCTCGGCGAGTTTATCGTACAGATCAAGAACAAATATGATTTGACGGTGTTCATGATCGAACACCATATGGATTTGGTTATGCAGTTTTCCGACCGGATCTACGTCATCGACTTTGGCAAACTGATCAGCCAAGGTACGCCCGCGGTCGTGCAGGCGGACCCGAAGGTGATCAATGCATATCTGGGGGTGAGCGAATGAGCGACATCATACTCAGCATCAAGGACCTGAAGGTAAACTACGGCGGTATCGAGGCGGTAAAAGGCATCAGCTTTGACGTGCCGAAGGGCGATATCGTAACGTTGATCGGCGCAAACGGCGCGGGAAAGAGCAGCACATTACGCGCGATTGCGGGACTGGTAAAACCCAAAAGCGGTACGATCGAGTTTGAGGGGGAAAATATCGCCGGGAAAGACACGACGATGATTGTCAGCCGCGGAATTACGCTTGTGCCGGAAGGCCGCCGCATTTTTCCTGATTTAACGGTCTACGAAAACCTCCGTGTCGGCGCATATATGCGAAAAGACGACATCACACCCGATATCAACTGGGTTTACGAACTATTCCCCAGACTGAAGGAAAGAAACTGGCAGGCGGGCGGAACGCTCTCCGGCGGTGAACAACAGATGCTTGCGGTCGGACGCGCGCTCATGAGCAGGCCGAAGTTGATGATGATGGACGAACCATCCCTAGGTCTTGCGCCGCTGATCGTGCGCGATATTTTCAGCATCATCAAGGAGATCAACAAACGTGGCGTTACGATCCTCCTGATCGAGCAAAACGCAAATATGGCGCTTTCAACGGCGCATACGGGTTATGTGCTTGAGACAGGGCGAATTACCATGACCGGCCCCGGAAAAGAGCTCCTGGTCAACGAGGCTGTCAAAGCGGCCTATCTGGGAACCTGATCTAAACTGGATCAACACAATATTCAATTCAACAAAAGCCGCCTTCGGGCGGCTTTTGTTTTGGACAAGCGTCAGATGTTGAGGCGCAACACAAAAAGAGTGATTCGATGCCGGAATAGTCGACATACAAATTCCGCATTGACGCGAAAAACGAGACCGAATACAATAGAATCAATAATATTAGTCGAAATATATTTTTAAAAAACACAAAAAATAATAGTGATTGATTGTTTTGAAACGATTCAAATATTTTATGAGAGGTGACGGTTGAGGTTGAAGAAGAATACGATTTTTCTTCTGCTGGTGTTCGTGTTCGTCGCGCTGTTTAGCGTCGCCGGATTGCTTTATTTGCAGTACCGCGATCGATTCAACTCTCAGCTTCCGGATTCCACAAAAACGATATCCGTTGTTATGGACGACAACTATCCGCCGTACATTTATCGCAATTCGGACGGCGAATTGCAAGGAATTCTTGTTGACCAGTGGGCGCTGTGGAGCAAGGAAACCGGCGTTACCGCTGAAATTCACGCAATGGATTGGGCGGATGCGCTCACCGGAATGAAGAATGGCGAATACGATGTGATCGACACCATTTTCTATAATGAAGAGCGTGACACCTGGCTGGATTTTACAAAAGCTTACGCAACAATTGACGTACCGATATTTCACAGCAACAGCATCAGCGGAATTACAAACGCGGAATCTTTGCGCGGGTTTACCGTTGCGGTAAAGGCGGAGGACAACTGCATCTCAATTTTGCAGGCTGCCGGAGTGACGGATATCGAGGCGTATCCAAGCTATGAATCAATTGTAGATGCAGCAAAGGACGGAGCGATCAGCGTTTTTGTGATCGATGAACCGCCTGCGTTGTATTTTCTTTATCAAAAAGGGATCGCAAAAGAATTTAGTCGCAGTCAGTCGCTTTACTCCGGCGAATTTCATCGTGCCGTAGCAAAAGGCGATATGGCGATGTTAAACTTGGTGGAAGACGGATTTGCCAAAATCTCCACAGATCAGCTGAATAGAATTGACGACAAATGGTATGGAAGAGAAGGTTCATTTATCTATTTGTCTTACTTCATAGAATACGTATTGATCGGTACAGCCATAATTGCGGTGGTTATTATTGCGATTATTTTGTGGAATTACCGTCTGCGAAAAGAGGTTCGAAAAAAGACCGCTGAACTGATGCATGAAAAAGAACTCATGAGAATTACGCTTCAGTCGATCGGCGACGGCGTTGTTGCAACCGGCATGGACGGCACAATCTCCTTGATGAACCCCACTGCGAGGAAAATGTCCGGGTGGGGAGACGAGGCGATCGGCGCGCAATTCTCGGATGTATTGTATTTAATCAATGAAAAAACCGAAAAACGCGTTGCTTCGCCGATTGAGAAAGTGCTTGAAACCGGAGAGATTGTAGGACTTGCGAATCATACAGCCCTCGTTAACAAATCTGGCATGAAGATACCGATTGCGGACGGAGCTGCGCCGATTCGAGATCAAAACGGAACGATTTACGGCGTTGTAATGGTATTCCGTGACGTTACGCCGGAAAAACAACAGCGGGATAAGATTGAGCACATCATGTCCCATGACTCCATGACCGGCCTGTATAACCGCTGGTATATGGAAGAACAGCTCAAGCAATACGAAGAAAACCCGGAACTGCAATGTGCGTTGATCATGGGCGACTTGAACGGATTAAAGCTGATCAACGACGCATTTGGTCATAATGAGGGCGACCACTTTATCAAAAAGATCGCGTCGATATTAACCGAAAGCACCGGAGAACTGGGCGTTGTCAGCCGTTGGGGCGGAGACGAATTTTTGATTCTGCTGCCCGACGCTACCGCACAGGAAGCGAATCAAGTGATTGCAAAAATTTCATCTCGATGCGTGGAGGAGAGCGACAATAAGCTTCAACTTAGTATTGCGCTTGGGTACGCAATTAAGAGCGAGACGGAAGACGATATACGAAACGTACTGCGGGATGCGGAACAGTTAACGTATCGGCGGAAACTGATGATTGAAAAGAGCTTTCGCAGCAGTGTCATCAATGCTTTGCTTTCTACGCTTGCGGCAAAGAGCGAGGAAACCGAGGAACACGCCGAACGTTTGCGCGAATCTTGCGAAAAGGTAGGTAATATTCTCGGCATTTCTGCCAAAGAGATGGACGAAATGTCGCTCTTTGCAATGCTGCACGATATCGGTAAAGTTGGAATTAACGATTCGATTCTGCAAAAACCCAGCGCGTTGACGGACGAAGAATGGCTAGAAATGCGAAAACACCCGGAAATCGGGTTCCGAATTGCGCAAAACAATGTTGATCTGGCTCCGATTTCGGAGTATATTCTCTCGCATCATGAACGTTGGGACGGCAAGGGATATCCGCGGGGACTGGTAGGAGAGGAGATACCGATTCTCTCTCGAATTCTCGCAGTTGTGGATGCGTACGACGCGATGACAAACGACCGCATCTATAGTCAGCAGCGCAGCAAGGAAGCTGCAATAGCGGAGATTTTAAAGAATGCAGGAACGCAGTTTGATCCTCGCATTGCGCGCGTGTTTGTGGAAGAGGTCATCAAGTTTTAACAGATTTTTAAATTTACAAATTAATGTAAATGCCTTTTAGAGCAAGAATATCAACGATATGATCGAGGATATATTGTTGGGCTTCTTTCCTGTATAAAGTGACTAAAAGATTACCATAAGCTGAGGGACGAAGTTCTTGGAATATTCCTAATTTTGTTCCTGAAGTTGTAGGGATTCTTTTTTTGGAATCTTCATGAAGATAGAGATATCCTTGTGTTATCAACCAATCTGTGGCCCAACGATGAGAAAAATGCTTGCATCCAGGCTCCGATTTTACCCAAATTCGTCTAGCTAAGTTACTAATAGGTATTGGTTCGTCGGATAAAACTATTGAACTAATAGCTTCTTTTGAAATACTAAATTGAGACTTTTGGGATGGCAAAGGATTGACATGAGATTCAGAAAAAATCTTTTCCTTTAGTACTTCTGAAATAAAAGAGAAATATCTCGACAATCTGGGTTGATTAATAATTGAATCTAAAGGCGCAGCGTTATTTGATATTGGATCAATTCCGCTTGCTAGTTTATCAGCATACAGTTTTGCGCGGATTAATTTTTCTTCATACGTCATAATTTCACTCGAATCCTAGTTCTTATATTATTTTAATAATTCAAAATTCAATTCATATTAATGCGCTTAAGGAATGTGAATTGTAATTACCTTTAACTATTTTTCCACAGAGTAGCCTGCGTTTTGAAGCACGGATATCGTTCGGTTAAACACGTTTGATTTCACGAAAATATAATCCGTATTGTAAGTGGACACCGCGAATATGCTGATTCCCTGTTCCGCAAGAAGAGAAGAAATCTGGGCAAGGATGCCTACGAGCGAAAAATCCAGCACTCCCTGTACGCGAAACCCGCGCCAGTCGTCCTCCCGCGCGAGTGTATCCGCGGGAACTTTCTGCGTTGGGCACACGAGTGAAATCTCCTCGTCTGTTACGCCGAGAAAACAGTACGGTTCGCCATAATCAAAATCGGAACAGCTTGACAGTTTGCAGACAGAAAACAACTGCGACAATAATTTGATATTCATTCGATTATCACCTGAAATTTAAAATGGATAGAGACGAAAACGCCCGCGGCATATGCCGCAGGCGATATTTGATTGTTTGAAAACGAGTTATTCTTTCGTGAAAACCGGCAAGGCTTTGATGATGCGGTCTACGCAACCGTCTTCGCCGAGCGCTGCGGAATCCAGACTGATATCAAAATGTGCCGCGTCGCGCCAGTCTTCTCCAGTATAGAACTTGTAATATTCTGCGCGGTGCTTGTCCTGGTCACAGATATATTTGGAAATCTCTGCGGTGGACCATGCGAGGGAGTATTTTGCAACGCGTTCGATTCGCGCTTCGATTGGCGCATGGATAAACGCACGCATCAGATACGGCTTATTCTGCAAAATGTGGTTTGCGCAACGGCCGACGATGATGCAGCTGCTCGTTTCCGCAAGTTCCGTAATGATCTTTGCCTGAAACTGGAACAGGTTTTCTTGCGAAGTGTAATTGTCGCTATCAGGCGGCAATACTTCTCCCGTGTAGACTTTCTGCGCGGCGCGCATCATTTCGTGTTTGCCGAGCCGCTCGTCTACTTCACCAAAAAGCTCTTCATTGATTCCGCTGACATCCGAAGCAATTCTGAGGAGTTTCCGGTCATAAAACGGGATATTAAGCTTTTCGGAGAGCTTGTTTGCGATGTCGTAACCACCGCTGCCTTTTTCGCGCGCGATTGTAATCACATAGTGTGCCATCGAGTTTCAGTCTCCTTTCCGTCGAGTCCCTTACGCGCCGAGATACGCCTTGCGAACGCGGTCGTCCTCGGCCAGCTCCTTTGCCGAACCTTGCATGGAGATTTTTCCGGTTTCGAGAACATACGCGCGGTCGGCGACTGAGAGCGCTTTTTTCGCGTTTTGCTCGACGAGCAGAATCGTAATGCCGCTGTTGTGCAGTTGCTCGATGATGGTGAAAATCTCATTGACGAGAATGGGCGAAAGACCCATGGAAGGTTCGTCCATCAACAGGATTTTCGGGTTTGTCATCAATGCGCGACCGGTTGCAAGCATTTGCTGTTCGCCGCCGGAGAGCGTGCCGCCAAGTTGGCGGGCGCGTTCCTTGAGACGGGGGAAATGGTGATAAACCCGTTCGAGGCCCTCGTTGATGCATTTGGGGTCATTAATAATATACGCCCCCATCCGCAAGTTTTCCTCTACGGTCATGCGCGAAAAAACATGGCGTCCTTCCGGAACGTGCGCGAGTCCCATGTTGATAATCGTATGCGGCGGTACTTTTTGCAGGTTTTTGCCGTCCAGCAGAATTTCGCCGGAGGACGCGTGCAGCAGTCCCGAAATCGTATGCAAAATTGTGGTTTTGCCTGCGCCGTTTGCGCCGACGAGGGAGACCAGCTCGCCGTCGTTAACCTTAAGCGTAATGCCTTTTATGGCGTGAATTGCGCCGTAATAGACGTGAAGATCTTTAATCTCTAGCATGCTCAGCCTCCTATTGTCCCAGATAGGCCGCAATGACCTTCGGGTCTTTCGCGATTTCTTCGGGCAGGCCTTTGGCAATCGTGATGCCGTAGTCAATAACCTGTATCCGCTCGCAAATGTTCATGACGAGCGACATATCGTGCTCGATGAGCAATATCGCGATGCCGAAACGGCTGCGAATGGTGTTGATGCAGTCGAGCAATTCGGCAGTTTCCGTCGGGTTCATGCCCGCGGCGGGTTCGTCCAGCAGGAGCAGTTTCATGTCTGTCGCAAGCGCGCGGGCAATCTCCAGTTTGCGCTGCTGACCGTAGGGAAGGTTGGCGGCGATATAGTCCGCTTTGTCTTCCAGATGGAAGATGGAGAGCAGATCCATCGTTTTTTCCTTCAGCTCTTTTTCTGTTTTCCAGAAACGAGGCGTGCGGAAGAGCGCGTCGATCATGCCATATTGAATGTCCTTCGTAAACGCGGAAAGCACGTTTTCCAGCACCGTCATCTGCTTGAACAGACGGATGTTCTGGAAGGTTCGCGCGATGCCGGCGGCTACGAATTGATGTGTTTTTTTGCCGTTGAGCACAACGCCCTCTAAAAGCACGGAGCCTTCGGTGGGTTTATAAACGCCCGTCAGCATGTTAAACACCGTCGTTTTGCCCGCGCCGTTGGGGCCGATCAAACCGACGAGTTCACCCTTAAACACCTTGATGTTAAAGTCCGAAACAGCGACGAGACCGCCGAATGTGATACCGAGCTTTCTCGTTTCGAGTACGGGAATTCGTTCCTCAGCCATTGCTCAGCGCCTCCTTGCTTTCTTCTTTCTGAGCCAGCCGATTCTGGCGCTTTTTCTTGATATCCGAGAAGAAGTTTCTAAGAGACAATTCGTATGTACCGAAAATACCCTTGGGACGGAACATAATTACGATAATCAGGATGATGGCGTAAACCAGCATCGGGAAGTTAAATATGTTCTGCAGCCACATGGGCAGATGCTGCACCCAGACGCCGTTTTTAATCTGGTAGTTGACGACGAACATGATAACCGCTGCAACGATGGAACCCGTTAGCGATCCCATGCCGCCGAGAACGACCATGACGACGACGAACGTGGAGTTCAGGATGCCGCCGTTGGCAAATGCGAAGGACGAGGTGGAAAGCGTCGCATTGGAACAGGCGTAAAGCGCGCCCGCAACGCCCGCAAAGAACGCCGAGTAAGCGAAGGTGAACACCTTATAGTACGCGGTGTTGATGCCGGACGCAGAAGCGGCGATTTCATCGTCGCGAATCGCGCGGATGGCGCGGCCGTATTTCGAACGGACGAACATGAACATCATCGTGAGCGCAATTAATGTCACGCCGATTGCCGCCCAGATATAGGTTACTTTCAGCGCGGTGCCAAATCCGAGTCCGTTCTTATAAAGGGAAGCGGCGGCGGAACCTTCCGCAAGGCCGTTTTGTCCGGCAAAGGGGAGGTTATTGATGATGTTAACGATGATCATGCCAAATCCCAGCGTAATGATCGCAAGATAGTCGCCTTTCAGACGCAGCGCCGGAATACCGACGAGCAGGCCGACAATCGCCGCGAGAACACCCGCAATGAGGATACAGCCGATGAGCACGAGGACAAACGCCGTGCCGCTCTTTTCATCGTATACACCTGCGCGCTGGGCGGCGAGCGAGAGCAACGCCGCGGAGTAAGCGCCGATTGCCATAAAGCCACAATGACCCAGAGAGAGCTGGCCTAAAAAGCCGAGCGTCAGGTTGAGCGAGGCGGCGAGGATAATCAAATAGCAGCACTGCCAGATGCTGGGCGCGATGATAAGCTTGAAATCGCCCGCTTTACCAAAGGATTCTTTGATCACGGAGAATACGATTAAAAGCACCGCGAGAACCAGCGTATTGAGGATATACCCCTGTACTGTTTTATTCTTAATCATACTTTTTCACCCATATTCTTTCCGAGAATACCAGCGGGTTTAATAATCAGCACGATGATCAGGATCAGGAATACGAACGTATCCGCCATACTGGAGCTGACATAGCTGGTGGTGAAGGATTCGACAAGGCCGATGACAAAGCCGCCGAGCATAGCGCCGGGAATGATACCGATGCCGCCGAGAACGGCCGCGACGAAAGCCTTGAGACCCAACATTGCGCCCATGGTCGTATAAACCTTGGGATACTGGGCGATATACATCAACGCAGCGATTGCCGAGAGGCTTGAGCCGATGGCAAACGTCGTAACGATGGTGCGGTTAACGTTGATACCCATCAGGATTGCCGCAGACTTATCTTCCGAAACGCAGCGCATTGCGCGGCCGATTCTTGTTTTCTGCGTGAACTGGTAAAGGGCGATCATAACGATGACGCTGATGCAGATCGTTAACAGCGTAGTCCACTCCAGCGTAACATCCTGAATACGGATGCCGCCGGCGGTAAAAATCTGATTTGCGACCTTTGGGTTCGGTCCGATCTGAGGAATGGCCTGCGCGAGGTTTTCCAAAAGAAGACTGACCGCGATGGCCGTAATGAGCGCCGTCATCGAGGTGCCTTTTTTGCGGACGGGGCGGTATGCGACAAGCTCAGTTGACATACCGACGATTGCGCAAACCAAAATCGCGAAAAATACAGATGCCCAGAGCGGCAGGCCGAGTGCGGCAACCACGGGGATCGTAAAGATCATCGTATAGCCGCCGACCATAATAAAATCGCCATGTGCGAAGTTGATCAGACGGATAATACCGTAGACCATGGTGTAGCCGAGTGCGACGAGAGCATAGATACTCCCGAGACGAAGCCCGACAAACAATGTTTGCAAAAATGTGCTCACTTATGCGTTCCGCCTTTCGAATTTAACGGCAAAGGAGGCGTGGCGTGAGCCTCGCCTCCTTTGGCCTTTATAGCGTTATTGCGAATGCTTCGTTACTTGAGCTCTTTGATAACGTCAACCAGCTTGGTGGTGACGGAGGTGCCGTCGGAAGCAAACGAGAGGATGACGGCGCCCTTCGAAGGCGTACCGGTATCATTGTTGAATGCAAACGTGCCGGTGACTCCGCTGAACGTGGTCGCAGGATCTGCAAGCGCATCGCGGACGGCTTCCGGATCGGCGGTACCTGCGTTCTCGATGGCGAGCTTATACATATAAACTGCGTCATAAGCAAGAGCGGAGATCGCGTTCGGCGTGGAATCCCACATTGCCTGATAGGCGGCAACAAACGCCTGAACTGCCGGATCGGTGTCGGTCGGGTCATAGTGGTTGGTCCAGTATACATCGTTGAAAGCGGTCAGATCTGCGCCTTCGACAACGTAGTCGGGCGTTCCGTCATAACCGTCGGCGCCCATGATGATGCCGGTATAACCAGCTGCACGAGCCTGGGTGACGATGTAGGGTCCGATGACGTCATAGTAGTACGGCGCATACACAAACTGTACGCCCGAGCTCGCCATGGCGGCAAACTGGTTGGTGTAATCCTGAACATCCAGAGAAGCGGTGGACTCGACGGCGGCAACGTTCAGACCATAGGTCGCGGCGGCAGCCGAGAAAGAGTCATAGAGGCCCTTGGAGTAGGTGTCCGCTGCGCAGTAGACGACGCCAACATCGGTATAACCGGCTTCTTTGGCATAGTAGGCAGCGATTGCGCCCTGGAAGCTATCAGCATAGCAGGCACGGAATACATAGTCGTCAGCGGTCGTGATGCTGTCAGCAGTTGCGGACGGCGTCAACAGAACGACATGCTCTTCGTTGGCAGCTTCGGTGATTGCAGAGGTGCAACCAGAGGTGACGGAGCCGACGATGAGGCCGACACCCTGGGACACGAGAGAGTTGAACGCGTTGAGCGTTTCGGTCGGGTCAAACTGGTCGTCGGTTTTGATAACGGTAACCTGCTGGCCAAGGATACCACCCGCAGCGTTGATTTCGCTGACCGCGAGATCGACGGCGTTGGTAACGGCTGCGCCGTATACCGCAAGTGCGCCGGTGTTCGGCGAGATGACGCCAAGCGTGATGCCGCCGGCCGCTTCTTCGGTTGCGGTGGCTTCGGTCGCTTCAGCAGCGGTGGAATCGGTAGCCTCGGTGGCTGCCGGGGTGCTGCTTGCACAGGCGACGAGGCTGAGGGCGAGCGCGAGAACGAGCAGCAAACTGATAAGTTTCCTCATTTGTGACTTTCCTCCTTCGATAATAACAAAAAAGGCTATGACTATTCAAAGAATAATCACACGCCATTGTGTTATGCATGATTATAAAGAATGCAGAATGTATTGTCAATATATAATATATGTT
>QKAN01000159.1 GCA_003246365.1 Clostridia bacterium | reverse complement strand
GAGAAAATCATAATATGGTATTGTCATTTCGGAAGCAAATACACCGGTTGGTTTTCCGGATTCACCGAGTGTATCGTGGCTTGTTGTTATGATCAGCACCTTCATTCCATCAAACGCAAATTCTTGCTTCTCATAGTCAGCATGCAGTCCCGCGGATTGCAGCGCAACAGGAAGCAGCCAACGAACGGCTGCGCCAACAGCGAATAGAGCGATGCAAACAATGATAATTATTCGCAAAGATTTCTTCATGACTATCCTCTCTCAATTCCCGACGGTCACTTTATAGTCGGTTTTGATATGTCCTGTTGTGAAATCGTCGCCCATGGCATCGGTACCATTGCTCACCTTTCCGGCTACGGATATCGCGTATTCACCTACAGGGAGACTGCTCAGGTCAATATCTGCAAAGAATCTTCCCGCAAGACCGAATCTGCTTCTGAATAAAAATGAGTTTGTGTTGCTCCGCAGCACGATCAGCGCACCACCGATTCTTGCGGGTGCATCCGGATAACCGATGTAACCATCCATCAAAAGTCGATTATCCTGAACGTATATTTGGTCGAAGTAAGCGCCAATTTTGTTTGCATACAGCACTGGCGCAGACTGGTCGGCGTCTATAAAATCTGGAACGAAAGCGCCGATACGGAGCGCCGCCACCTCGCCCAACCGGTAATCATATCCGTCATCGTAATACAAATCCATCCGCTTGGCCTGATATGTCTCTCCGGAAACGTCGCCATTTGTCGGCTCAACAGAGATCTCATAAACAACGTCTTTGTTCTGATTTACCTCAACGATGCGTGAAATCACATCGCTCTCGCCGCGCACACCGCTGAGGATGAAATCGGAAGGCTCACCATCCGCGCGAATCTGGCCGCCGAAGGTGATCAAGCAATTCCCAGTTTGATCCATATAGTTAGCGTCGCCTAAGAAGGTAGCATAACACTCGGCACCTCTCTCTTTGCCATATTGCCAGATCTGCTCGACGATCATCTCCTTCGTATTGATTCTGAAATGCACCGCTCTGGAGTAGTTATTCGCCGGTGCGATACTCGTCTCTTCAAACGCGCTTCTGCTTTGACCATTATCGAAGATCATCATGTCGATTGTATCCGGGTTGTTATCAAAGTCGGGTAAAATCTGCGGTTGATGCTGCCCCCATTGCCATTCGAAATCATTTCCGATGGGTGTAAGGAGATATTCCTTTAGGTAGGCGGAACTACCGTCAAAGTTTTCATGCGATCCGAGAATCCATTGTATTTCTTCCGTATCAGCGTTTATACTCACGATATAGGATTGTATTGGTGAAGAAACGATGATGCTGTTGTTTGGCTCATAATAGAGAGCAGCGTTTGCGTGCATCCAATCGATGTTTGTAACGTTTTCAATATCGGGGTCGAAGTGATTATACATATGCCTCGTTTCATCAAGAATGTTTCGGAAATCATATTCGCGCTTCACAAGGCCTGTGTCACGATCAATTACGATGACAACATCTTCTCGCGTACCGGTAACGAACATGTCGTAATGATTCGATGTCGCTATGAAATCGCCGTTCTCAAGCTCGGACAAATCGTGATGCACTCCATTGACAACCTGATATTCCACAAATATTTTACCGAGCCAGTTAAATTCCCAAACCGTCTTCATGTTGTAAGGCACAAATCTCGAAAGATCGCCAGTCGCGAGCATTCTTCCGTTTTCAAGTACGCTCATGGATGTTCCATGCCCCATATACATGTTGGAAATATATCCGCGTACTTCGCCATAACAATCTAATATTGCACTATAGGAGTGCTCAAAACATGCAGTGAAGAGCGTGACGCCCGGTTCCATCCGATCCGGTTTGGATGCAATGAGTGTATATTGCTGAAAATCGGTTGGCAGCGGTTCCGTTTCAATCGACAACGTGACTGTTTCGCCTAATGCATCGGAAAGCGTGACGCTGTTTTTTGTTCCTGCATACAGGCCGATTACGGGGATCTCATATCGTCCGCTGTTTCCGGATTTTACATACTCGATATTCGAAAACGCATCCCTACCCGCAACGTTAACGGTGATGTCCCCCTCGCCCTGATGATCGAAGATCACCATCGCGCTCAAAGGATTAAACTCATACGGATCGACGATGATGTATGGGTTTTGAATCGTATAATTTCCGTTGTTGTAGTCTGCCAGGATATCCAGCTCGCGTTGCGCTTGCCAGGCAAGCAGATCATATCGCGGAACTTCCATTCTTTGTGCCATCTCACTCGCGCTGATCGTAACGAACGCACCAGTCTTGAGCAGTATCAATATGGCAGCAGCCACGAGGATGATGACTGCGACTATGAGTCCTATCGTTTTTTTTGAGTTCTTTTTCATTTTACATCCTCAAATCATTTTGCTCATTTTGTTTTGCCGAGTTGTTGATTGATCACAGTCTGCGGAATTAAAATGGAAGCAGGTGTGCCGATTTTTAAATCGTTCGCGGCTTGGTTATAGATGGGCATCCTTTCGCTTCGGTATTCCATGATTTGATGTTCTCCGAACGAGTACATCTGCAGCATCCACACCACCCGATTGTTCTCATCCAGCTCGATATAAACAGGTGCTTTTACAATATGCTCGTCGATGACATCAACATCAAAAATGCCGAGCCAATTACCGTTGCTCAGGACATTCGCATCCCCGCGGATTGACGAAAATAATGCCGCACCAAAGTCTTCACCGTATTCGCGGATTTGCTCAATCGTCATATTCTTTTCATCGATTCGATACTGAACCAATCGGCTGTATAGGTTTTCGGGATCAATATCCTCGTGTTCGTCTCTGGTTAAACCATTATCAAAGAGAATGATATCCATCGTGTTCGGATTTCCGTCCTGATCATCCAGTATAAATGGCGCGTGTTGATGATAGAAGAAACTGAAATCCTCGCCTATCGGTGTTAGCAGATATTCCTCGTACATTGGTGAAATGTCTTCCGGTGTACCTGCGATCCATATAATTTCACCTTCCGGATACGACATCCTCGCAACCATATCTTGATTTCTGAGAGATACAAGCAAGTCCGTGCTGTTCGGCGTGCCAACAAGCGCATTTAGATGGAACGGATCGTAAGATGTGTTTCTCGTCGTCTGAAATATATCCTTCAAATCAAGCACATTTCGAATTTCACCCGTTTCAAAATCATGCTCTACAATCAAATCATCAATGAAATAATCGTGATCATACGAACTTCCGGTTGTAAGAATTGTATTACCATCAAATTTAATCATATCATGGTGAATATCATATTGCGTATACAGTATTCTAAAGATTCTGCCAAGCGGATTGATTTCATAAATGTACGCATCTTGAGAACCACAAGAGAACAAGTAATTGCTGCTTTCACTGAACAACGCAACTTGCTTGTTTACACCTATATCTTTTAAGAACAATCGAGGCACTCCGTTTACATCAAATGCGAATCTTCCTCCGACGCCGTCCATATGATAACGAAACGTGAACCCTTCTGCATATTTTTGCGGCTGTTTGAGCGAAACGGATATGTGCAGATCGTTGATTTGTTGGTTTAGCGGTTCGGTCTGAATCGGCAATACGATTGTTTGCCTGCTCCCGCCGCGCGTGGTGGCGGTGAGTTCAACGTCGTTTGTCGAGTTGGCATATAGACCGTACACGGGTATGATATGGTTGTTGCTAAATCCATCGAACTCGAACGCTACCTCCGAGAGCACGTCCTCGCCCGGAACACGAATCGAGATGTTGACTTCCTCTTCTGTTTGGAATATCACAAGAGCCGTCAGTGGAGAACAGCCATAAGGATCGACCGCGATCAAAGGATTCTCGAACGTATATGTGCCGCTTTCCAGCGCTGCCAGCAGCTGTTCGTCCACTTTCGTTTGTAATGCAATCTGATCTAATAGAATCTGAAGATCCGTATTCTCGGATTTATTCTGATCCTTTATCCCGAAAGAGGTGAGTATATTCGGATAATACTTTACTAAGAGTACCGAAACAGCAGCTAAAAAGATGAGAACAGACAATACCCCGAGTATAACGGTTACCTTATGGCTTCTTTTTTGCATTGCGAATTTTCTCCCAAACCAAATTAATCAACAAGAGTATATTGGGCAACAAAATTGCCGCGAAAACAGATGCCGCCACATACAGGATCAAGTCTTTGAATGTTGTGAAGCATTCGTTAATCCCGGACCAACCTCTAAAGACAAGAGTCACGCCTTGTGCAAATAGATTGATCAAGTAACAGAAGAAGAATGCGTAGACGATGAAACGAATTACTTTTGTTTCTTCACTTTTGATATGAAAATAATAGTAGCATGACACGATTCCGGGCGTAAGATACAATAATGTTTCAAGCCTTTTTTCAGCATCCTCTATTTTATTTTTATGCGTACTTCATCTTCGCCTATTCTACAAACGAAAAACAAGTCGCCCTTCAGATCCTTTGGGATTTCATAGCAAGCAACGCCCGAATTTTCGCCAAATGTTAAATCGATGGATTTAATTCTCGGAATATTGTAATTCGTCAAAAATGTATCGTTTTCAACTCGATTAAATCTGGTTCCATCTTCCGTTTCTATCGATACACCGCTCCATTGAAACGGCAATATCGCATCGGGTGTTTTTTGAACCAGCAGCTCAACCATCGCAAAAGCCATTCCATCTGCGGGCTCATTATGATTTGTAACTTGTATCGTGTCGCCGCCATACTGCACGGCCAGCTCGGAACCTTCCAAACGATCAACTGTTTCAAACGATAATAAAGAGATATTCCAACCTGCACACGGATAGACTTTATCTTTCGCAAATAGATCAGCACCGTTCCCGTCGGTACCCGGCGAACAAGCCGCCAGAAATATTATAAGAAGCATGAGGAACGCGATTCGCTTTCTATGCATAAAGTTCTCCTTGTAGTATTTAATGAATAATAATCTTGTTTATATGATCTAAAGAACATGGGGGAAATGAGGTTGCTCGCTTGATCTCCGCCTGTGTCTACTGAATAATGCTCGATTACACTTAGTTCTTGTGCCCCAAAGTGCTGGTATTCGTCATAACTGCATGGTCTTATTCTATCGCATTCTATCTGCTTTGTCATGAGTGCGGATTAGATTGAGCTAAATGCAATTGCTAAAATCCTGGAATAATCATGTATTAGCACTTCCGAGAGCATCTTGCCCATTATACACTCCTGCTGTTCCGATCATCATATACTCGGTCAAACAGTCGCCTGACACCCATCTGTTTATATAACACGAATAAAATCGCAATATATGACAGATTACTTTCACATTTTCGAAATGGGTTCAACATAAAGCCGTTCCAACCTGTAATAGTTATCATACCATCTTTTACTACGCCAGAATACGCGTTTATCATGTTTCATTACTTCTGTAGAAAATATTTCTATTCGATCCATCCAAGGATAGGCGCATTCCATATCAATCCAGAGACCTATGGAATAGCTCAAGTCAAGATACGCATTGGATAGCGAAGCAAAATACACGATCTCCGCTATCCAAAGATCGGTTGGTTTTTTAATATAAATAACAAAATGACGATATCCTCGAGCATATAAACCAAGTATGAAATCCACTACCGCTCTTTTCACATAACCACAGCTACTTCGATACCGAAGTGAATCCGCTTGAGCAATGGGTTAAAATCAACACGTAGCAGGCACGTCTTAACGCGCTCCACACAACCCCCTCCAATCCACGTCTACTTCTAACACTCATTTCAAGGAGAAATATGACAGTGCCATCCCCGGGGAACTCCCTCCGGTTATCCTCCCGCTGCTCGCTCGCACCGCTCGCAGCCCGGTCGGCTGTACTGCGTCGCCGCTAAAAACGCCGACACTGCGGCGTGTCCTTACGCGGCTTCGAATCTCTCTGAACAAACAAACCAAAAAGAAAACCGCCAAAAGGCGGTTTCTTTTTGGCGTCCCCGGCGAGATTCGAACTCACGGCCTTCCGCTTAGGAGGCGGACGCTCTATCCGGCTGAGCTACGGAGACTGATATAAAATTGTCCGCGAACGCACACGCGGCAAGACGAATTATACCGAAGCGGCGGGATGCTTGTCAACCAGCGCGGAGACGAATGCAACGCAGCGCGCGGCGACCGCGTCCCGCTCCGGGCCATAGGTGCAGCCATGCGGCGAATGCTCGAACACCGCATAGTCCACGTCGGGCGCATTCACAGCGCCTTGCATGAAGAGTTCGACGCTTTTGGGGTCTACCTTATCGTCCAGCGCGGCGGAGATGATC